>JBBQYN010000142.1:0-6483 GCA_038208655.1 Actinomycetales bacterium | reverse complement strand
TCCGTTGTGTTCCATACCGCAATTATCTCACTTTTAGCAACTTATGTCGAGAAAACCTCATGAAAAGTTGGGTGAGATTACGAGATGATTTCGCCAGGCGGAGAGGCCGCAGGTGAGGTGCGGAGATCACACCGTGCGTGGGTGGCGACACGGTGTGATCTCCGCAACCGAACGGTTGCTCGGGCGGGCGGTTGCGCGGGCGGGCGGGCGGCGCGGGGCGTGTGCGGGGCGTGTGCGGGGCGTGTGCGTTGGCGAGCGGGCGCATCCGTCGTTCAGCCCGAAACGGTACGGTGACAGTGAACAGGGAGAGTCAGATGACAGTACTCATTGCAGGATGCGGCGACCTCGGCACGGAGGTTGGACTGCGCCTCGCAGCACTCGGACACCGCGTGGTGGGGCTGCGTCGCAACGCGGGTGTACTGCCCGCTCCCCTCGAAGGCCAGTCCATCGACCTCACCACGGCGAAGCCGCAGATTGCCGCGGACACCGATCTGGTGGTCATGGCGATTGCAGCGGCCAGCCCCACCGTCGAGGCGTACCGAGCCGCTTACCTTGACGGCCTGCGCAACCTGCTCGACGCCCTCGATGCGGCGCAGGTCACACCGCGCCGGTTTCTGCTGGTATCTTCCACCGCCGTGTTTGACGTGAATGATGCCAGCTGGGTTGACGAAGAGTCCCCGGCGGCGCCGCGGCCCGGCACGGACACCGTGATCCTCGAGGCCGAGCGTTTGCTGCACGAGCGCATTCCCGGGGCCGTGGTCTTTCGGCTGTCGGGAATCTATGGTCCGGGCCGGGAGCGCCTGATCACGCAGGTGCGCGAGGGGAAGGCCACGGTGTCGGCGGCGTCTCGGCACACCAATCGCATTCACCGCGATGACGCGGCGGCGGCGATCGTGCACCTGCTGCTGCGCGAGGAGAACCCGGAACCGTTGTACCTGGGCGTGGACAGCGCGCCCGTGGTCAGCAACGAGGTGCTGCTCTTTCTCGCCGAGGAGCTGGGCCTGCCGGCCCCCACCGAAACCAAAGCCGACAGCCAACGCGGGGGCGACAAACGGCTGAGCAACCGTCGTCTGCTGGAGACCGGTTTCACGTTTCGGTACCCCACTTATGTGGAGGGGTACCGCGCGGTTCTGGCCGGCGACGGCATCCGTCACCCCTGACACCACTGACACCACTGACACCACTGACACCCGAGACGCCCGAGGCACCGCCGAGGCCTGACCCCGCTAGCGGAGCAGGGCGGTCAGGCCCGCGCCAATGAGGAGCAGGCCGAGCAGAATAAAGGTGGCGCTCGTGATGGCAGGCAGGTGACCCATCATCCAGACACGCAGTGTGGCCAGCCTGAATCTAGAACTGCACGTGCACGAACCCGGTGCCCCGCGGGGCGTTGCACACGACAGGAAACGGCGCTACGGTGACGGCGCCCAGCAGTCAGCGGCGCTGAGGGGCACCCGCCCAGCAGTCAGCGGCACTGAGGGGCACCATGGAAGGGTGTTTCAATGAGCGGTGCTGTTGTCAGACACGGCCGCCACATTGCCGGCCTGCTCATGGTCATCTCCGTCGCGATCGGTCTGGGCGGCTGCGCGGCCAATACGGCCGGTTCCGACGCTGGGGCGTCCACCGAGGGGACGCCGTCGCCCACGGCATCCGTTGACCCGGGCAGTCTCGTTGGCGTGTGGGTGCTGCCGCAGACCTTCGACTCGCCCGAGCAGCCGTACGTCTCGTTTGTTCAAGACAACTCCTGGAGTTCCTCGGACGGCTGCAACACGGTTCGGGGCACCTGGACCCTCGGCACCGGTGGCGGTCTGAGCACCACGTCGGGACCGCAGACACTCATGGGGTGCGACGGCGCCCCCCTGCCGGCCGCAGTCGTGGGCGCCAGAACCGTCACGGTGACCGGCGATGCGCTGGTCTTGATCGGCAGCGGCGAAGCGGGAGGCGAGACCGCTCTGGTTCGGTCGACAGATCCGCTCGTGGGTCCGCCCGGTCGGCCGGTTGGGCACTGGGTCGAGAGCAACACGCCCGCGACACCTTTTCTGTCCTTCGACACGGACCAGAGCTATTCCGGCAATGACGGATGCAATGTGCTCACCGGAACCTGGGAACAGACCGATGACGGGGCGGTCGCCCTGACGCCGGGGGCGACGACGATGATGATGTGCGAGGGCATGGACCAGTGGTTGCGCCTGGCGGTGCTGGGCCGGGTGCAGGCCGGCGTGATGACCCTGCAGGGGCCAGATGGCACGGTGCTGGGCCAGCTCACCAAGCGGTGACACTCACCAGGGGTTATGTTAACCAGCGGTGACAGCGTCATCAGGCTGTGACGGCTCCCGATCCCCTAGCCCTGCGGGAGGAGATCTCCGCGCGGGGCGCCGGCGCGCACCGGCCAGGCACCGTCGATCACGATGCTATCGTCGCCATTGGAGCGACGCAGGTACTGCTGCAGGCTAGCCGCCTGTTCGGCGGCCCACAGCACCTGCTGGTCGTGCAGGGCCTGCAGGTCGCCCGCTTCGACCTTGGCGAGCACGGCCCAGCAGACTCGGCCGGTCGCCACGGCATCCGCCTCGGCATCGTGCGCCCCTTCGAGAAGCACCCCGTAGAACTCGCTCGTCACCTCGAGGGTGCGCTTGCCCTTGCGGTACTTATCGATGGCCTTGTCGATCACGTAGGGGTCGAGAACGGGCCCGAAATCGGCAATGGGCTCGAGGCCGTAGCGTCGGGCTTCGGCGTTGAGCATCGAGAGGTCAAAGCTGGCGTTGTAGGCCACGATGGGGCGTCCGGCGGCGATGCTGCGTCGCAGCACGACGAGCATTTCGGCCACGGCGTCGGCGGGGTCCCGGCCGTCGCGCTGGGCCACCTCGTCGGTGATGCCGTGAATGGCGGAGGCTCCCTCGGGAATGGGCACGCCCGGGTTGACGATCCAGCTGTAGGACCCGTTGACCTGACCGTCGCGCATGATGCGACCGATGAATGAGGTCACGATGCGGTCTTCGTCGGTGTTGACCCCGGTGGTCTCCAGGTCGAACACGCAGAGCGAGGGCACCTCGGCGAGGGTCGTGGGGATCGTCGGGGTCGAAGTCGTCGTGATTGGTGTCGTCATGATTGGTGTCGTCATGTCACTTTCCCAGCAGGTCGGCGTTGGCACCGGCTTGCTGCGAACCTACCTGATACCACTGACATGACCGCGCAGCCGGCGGCCGTGTCCTCTCCGGCGTTCCCAGGCGGGCCCGTGCCGACCCGGTCGGGAGGGGAGTTGCGCGCGCGGGCATATGGGGGAAGAGTGTCGCCCATCGGAAGGGAACCGATGACCGACAGAGCAGAACACCCCGGCCGTGAGCGCAGGCTCGGCGATGGAAAGGAACCGGGCGGTGGCACCATCATCGAGACCGGAGTGATCGCCAAGATTGTGGGCTTGGCGGCGCGGGACGTTCCCGGAATCCACGCGCTCGGCACCGGCGCGGCGCGCGCCCTCGGAGCGTTGCGGGAGGCCCTGACGACGGCCGACCTGACCCAGGGCGTGAGCATCTCCCTCACCGACGAGCGAGTCACGATCGACATCACTCTCGTGGCCGAGTACCCCTACGAACTGCAGCGTGTGGGAGACGACGTGCGCTCGGCCGTGACACGGGCGGTGGAGTCCCTCGTGGGCCTCTCTGTCGCGGCCGTGACGGTGACGGTGAATGACGTGCACGTCTCTGCAAGCGCCACCACGCCCACCGAAGAAAGTGTCGACGTTGGGGTGGATAACGCCCGGCTCTAGTCCTAGTACGGTCACCCGGGCGTGACTACACTGTGCACTGTGAGGCTCCTGCAAGGGCGCCGAGTCACGGCGCGCCAGATTGACACCAAACCAAATCAGCAGACCCTCCGAACACTATTCACAGACACGGACAAGCCGTGGCACTGACAGGAGGAAACTGAAATGCGTACATCACCCAACCGAATCATCGGATCCGTCTTCGGTGTGGTCTATCTTCTCGTGGGTGTGCTCGGCTTCGCGGTCACCGGTGGCGTGGGATTCATCGCCACGGAGGGTGGTCTGCTTCTGGGCATCTTCGAGGTGAACCCGCTGCACAACATGGCTCACCTGTTGATCGGTGCCGCGCTGCTGATCGCCGGCCTGTCCGGTGCCACAGCTGCCAAGGCGACCAACACCACCATCGGTGCGGTGTATTTGCTGCTGGGACTGGTCGGTTTCTTCATCGCCGACTCGGCCCTCAACATCCTCGCCCTGAACACGGCCGACCACTTCCTGCACCTCGCCAGCGCCATCGTGCTGCTCGGAGTAGGACTGGCCGCCGACAAGTCCGTCACGTCCAGCAGCAACGCCACCGCGTAGCCGGACCCGGACCGGAACGGACGCGCTCATGACCGCCATCATTCGCTTGTGGCTCGCCTTCGCCGCCCTCGGCGCCGGCATGATCCACATCGCGGTCGGCGCGAGCGCGCCGTTCCCCCTCGCTTTGCTCCTGGTCGGGTTCGGCGTCGCCGAGCTCGGCTGGGGCGTCGCGGTACTCGTTCGCGGCCGGTTGCTCCTGATGCAGGCCGTACTCGGAGCCGCGCTGATCCCCGTCTTCATCTGGGGCGCCACGGCCACCCTGGGCTCGGGCCTGGGCGTCGCTCCCGAGGCCACCGGCCTGCCGGTTCACCCGATGGCGGTTGCCTCGCTGTTCAACCTCGTGGTCGCCGGCGGCATTGCCCTGCACCTGCGCCGCTCGACGGCCGCTCCCGCCCGCGTGGCCGTGGGTGTCACATCCGTCGGCCGCATGCAATCCACCGCGACGGGCATCGCGGGCCCGACCGCCGATGACACCCCGGAAGGGGCCCGCCCCGCCGCCGATGCGCAGGGCTGGCGTTTTCTCACCGCCCTGACTCTGGGCGCGATTCTCTTCTCGGGCCTGACCACTCCCGCCCTGGCGGCAACGGATGCCGGTCAGCTCGCCGTTCCGCACGGCACCTCGCACCAGCACTGAGTGCAGCCACCCGGCTTCAGGCCGGGGTGACCTGCATGAACCGGCGCACGTTCTCGTCCACGATGATGTCGCTGGGGCGCAGCGGCCGGGTCAGATACAAGCCGTCCAGGCTGGTCAGCCGACTCAGGGCCACATAGGTCTGGCCGGGGCTGAACACCCGGGTTCCGAGGTCAATGATTGCGCGTTCGTAGGTGGCGCCCTGGGATTTGTGGATCGTCACGGCCCACGCCAGCCGCAGGGGAAATTGGGTGAATTCGGCCACCACGTCACGGCTGAGTTTCTTGGTCGCGGCGTTGTACGTGTACTTGTACTTTTCCCAGACGGTGGGTTCCACCTCGTGCACATCGCCGTCGATGTCGACAAAGACGGTGTTTTTCACCTTGACCACCGTGCCGATACTGCCGTTCACCCAGCGGGGGCCGCCGTCCAGTGGGGAGTCGTTGCGCAGGAACATCACCTGCGCGCCGACCTTCAGTTCGAGAACCTCGTCGGCGGGAAAATTGCGTCCGCCGAAATCGCCGGCCACGTCGGCCTTGGCAGTGAGTGATTTACCGGTGAGGCGTTTGAGCGCCGCCGCGTTGATGCGGTTCACGGAATCGTTACGGGTGGCCAAGGTGATCACTCCCTCCGAAGGAGGAGTGCGCGCGCCGGCACCGTTGAGGGCGCCGCCGATCTCGGGGGTGACCTGCCCGTGCCGCACGGCGTTCAGCATGATCTTGAAATCGTTGTCGCGCTGGCGA
This sequence comes from Actinomycetales bacterium, assembly GCA_038208655.1. Classification (GTDB taxonomy): domain Bacteria; phylum Actinomycetota; class Actinomycetes; order Actinomycetales; family Microbacteriaceae; genus Cryobacterium. The sequence continues at coordinate 770 of JBBQYN010000142.1, read as the reverse complement.
TGAATTTCGGTGAGTTCGAAGATGCGCAGTTCGGACTGCGACCAGACCTTGGCGTCGAAGAACCACATGGACCGGTAGTGGTCCGCAAAATAGGCGCGCTCTTCCGGTCCGCCGGGAACCGGGGCGAGTTGGTAGGGGTCGCCGAACAGCACGATCTGCACCCCGCCGAAGGGGTCATTCTTGCGCTGCCGGGCCTGCCGCAGGCTGCGGTCGATGGCGTCCATCAGGTCGGCATTGACCATGGAGACCTCGTCGATCACGAGGGTGTCGATGGTGTTCAGGAGCTTGCGCACCTGGTCGTTCTGGTCGATCGGGTTGTCGGCGATCACGCCGATCGGCAGCCGAAACAGCGAGTGGATGGTCTGACCACCCACGTTCAGGGCGGCGACCCCGGTCGGTGCCGCGATCACGATCTGCTTCTCGGTGTTCCACGACAGGTGGTTCAGCAGGGTGGACTTACCCGTGCCGGCCCGCCCGGTCACGAAGACGTTCTGTTTCGTGCCCTCGATGGCCGCGAAAATTTCTGCCTGCTCACGCGAGAGCGAAATCTCAGACACGGCACACTTTCTCTGGTACTTCGATATGGCACGCACAGGGGGACACACCACTGTAACCGCCCGGGCCGGTGTGCTCACGCAGCAGGCCCATCTCCAGCACTCTTGTCCCTGGAGACCGAGAACCGTCTGGTTCGGGCCCGTAAGCTAACGGGGTGACTACCGGGGGCCAGATTCCAGACGCCGCGCACGATCGCACGCGTACCCGGAGGCCCG
>JBBQYN010000141.1:0-6500 GCA_038208655.1 Actinomycetales bacterium | reverse complement strand
CGGCTTACGGGCACGGGCGTTGGGTGACGAACCCACGTGTGACTGTTAGCGCCAGGGAGCGCCTGCAGTCACAAGACAAAGCCCTCGAGGGCCCCATCAATGATTTGTGCCGTCACTGGGTCCACCAGCTCAGCGGTGACGACGTAGTTAGCGCGAGTTACCTGCTCGTTCGAGTGGCCGAGGAGTCGGGAGGCGAGGGTAATGCCGGCAACTCCTTCAATGAGCGTCGCCGCCGTGCGACGGAATATGTGACTGGAGAACTCATCCACTCGTATGCCGGTGCACACTAAAGCCTGTTCATTGTCCGCCACGAAGGTGCGGAGAAGTCGCTCGACGTTGCTGACGCTCAGGGGCCGACCTGCCTTGGTCGTGAACAAGTATGCCTCGGCGTCGGGTGACGCGTCTGCGAGTTGTCGGCGGAGAGCGCCGGCGGTCAGACTCGGCAATGCGACACGTCGCTTTTGCCGGGTTCGTTTTGGAGAGGGTTTGCGGCGGATGCCCTGAGCACGAGTTTGGGTGATTGTCCCTGCAATAAGCACCGTTGGCGGGTCAGACGTGACGTCAACATCACACCGGCGTAAGGCCAACACCTCACCGATGCGGGCACTCGTGCCGACCATGACCCACATGGCGGTTTCCAGGAGCCGCGCGTTAGGCCGTGGACCATCTTGACCACTCCCGGTGCGCCATGACCGCATCAAGCCCCGGACGGTTCCAAGCTGCTAGGGGGTGAGGACTGATTCCTTCCGGGCCAGCATGGGGAGGGCGCGGGCGTCGCGGACTGGATTGAAGGTGAGTACGCCGTGATCAAGCCCCGTCGCGCAGATCTGTGAAAGCATGCTGCGGGCCTTACGCGCCGCCGACAGGGACTTGGTCTCGCGGATCTGCTGCAGGATGCGGTTGCAGCGCAACACGCTGAGATCGGTCAGGAGCAGCTCCCCACAGGCGGGGATAACCACGTTGGTCACGCTAAATTCGTAGGTTTCGATCGTCGAGATCTCCACCGTTCCTGACCGACGTTTGTCGTCGAGAAAGACGGCGGCAGCTTGTGCGATCGTTGAGTACACGTTCAGGACCACCCCGTAGCTGCCGTTGCGGAGCAGGTCAGCTTGTTCTTCTATCGCCTGGCGTGCCGTGGTTTCGGTCTCGCGCATCACTTTCAATCGGTGTAGCACTCCTGCTTCGTCGCGCATTCGAGCGTGCGCTTCGACGTGACCGTTGGCCTGAAGGACGATGCGAACGGTTCCCACTTCTCCCGCGCGAAACCGGCGCCTAGGCATGGGGCACAAGCGCTTCAAACCAGGCGAGAACTTCGCGGCGCAGGTATCGCACGTGCCGGCCCATGCGCCGATACGGAGGTCCGGTGCGAGTTTGTCGCCATTCCTCAAGCGTGCGCGGTGACACTTGCAGGAGCTCTGCCACCTGCTGCCCGGTCATGATCTGGGGATCATCGTCTGTCATGACAAGGAGGTGCGCGTCGTCATTCCGGTGTCGGCCGCAGCAACACGTAGACGGCCGTGGCCATAGTGGGCGATGACATCGAAATGCTCGCGGAGAATCGTTTGTGGCACCCAAAGTGGCACTTACGGTGGTGGAAGGTGCGGATGTAAACAAGAAAAGCCCCTGGTTTCCGCGGAAACTCAGGGGCTACAGCTGGGGTACCTGGACTCGAACCAAGAACAACTGAACCAGAATCAGCCGTGTTGCCAATTACACCATACCCCAATGGCCCATATACAAACGGGCCCCGACCGGAAGGTCTCGATCCGGTTTGCACCGGGCCGACTCGTAACTCTAACCCATCTGACGGGCCCCGCCAAACCACACTGTCCGTAAGACGCCATCAGGCGCCGATTTGCACCACTTCCGACGCGTGCAGCGGCACCAAAAGATCACGGGTGATCGCCGCCGCCGTGCGTGCGCCCGACCCGGCAGCGACCATGAGCTGGGAGGAGCCGAGGTCGGTGCTGTCGCCGGCCGCGTACAGCCCGGCGACGGTGGTGCGCCCGGCGGCATCCGTAAGAAGCAGCCCACCGGCATCCGTCGCCACGGGCAGGGGTGCCAGAAAATCGATGGCCGGGCGACTCTGGGTACGAACGAAGCCGGCCGCCCGCACCACGAGCTCACCGTCGGCCATCAGCACGCCCGTCATGGCCCCCCGATCGCCGACCACGTCAGCGATCGGCCGGCGATCGATACGCACTCCACGACCGAGCAGGGCAGCCTCGTCCGCCGTACTGACGGTGCCCACACCGTTGGTGAACACGATCAGATCATCGGTCCACTGCGTGAGCAGCAGCGCGTTCTCGGCGAGGTCGGCCGTCTCCCCGATCAGCGCCAGCGGCGCATCGGCCTTGTCGTATCCGTCACAGTCGATACAGCTGTGCAGGTTGGTGCCGTACCAGGCTCGGATACTCGGGAAATCGGGCAGGGTTTCGCTCTGCCCCGCGACCACGAGCACCGCCCGTGTTGTCACCATGCGGCTGGGTTCACGCCGCAGGCCTCGCGTCGTCACTGTGAAGCGCGGCTCACCCGCCGCCACCGTGTCGAGCTCGGCGACGGCCGTGACCAGGCCGGTATGAAACTCGGCCGCCGGGTAGACCAGAAACTCTTCCCGGCCCAGCCGACGCAACTCCAGCGGCGAGATACCGTCGCGGGTGACATACCCGTGCGAATGCAGTGTGGGCGCGTTCCGGGGCCGGTTACTGTCGATCAGCAGCGTGCGTCGACGCGACCGAACCAGGCTGAGCCCCGCGGCGAGCCCGGCCGGACCCGCCCCGATGATCACGACGTCATAGGGGGTTTCCGGCACGGCGTCTGCGGTCATGGGTGGGCCTTTCGGTTAGCCAAGCGGTGCGGCGACCACGTGGGTCAGCCGGGCGAGGCGCTCGAGAGTCTCAGTCTGGCCGAGAATCTCCATGGACTCGAACAACGGCGGCGAAATTTTACGCCCCGAGACAGCGACGCGCAACGGACCGAACGCCACCCGCGGCTTGAGCGCCAGGGTGTCGATCAGCGTCTCGGTCAGCACGGTGTGCACCCGCTCGTGGGTCCAGTCCATCGCGTCGATGGCCGCGAGGGCTGTGGCGGAGGCCGCGAGAATCTCCGCGGCCGTGGCCGGAAGTGATTTGAGCGCGTCGTCCTGATGCACGAGTTCTGCAGCCGGGAGGAAGAGAAACCCGAGCATGTCGGGGGCCTCCCCCAGCAGGGCGATGCGCTCCTGAATCAGCGGCGCCGCCGCCGTGAGAATGCTCAGCTGCTGCGCGCTGAGCGGCTCACTGAGCACGCCCGCCGTCACGAGGTAGGGCACCACCCGGCCGGCGAAGTCTGCGGCACCGAGCAGGCGAATCTGGTCACCGTTGATCGACTCGGCCTTCTTCAGGTCGAACCGGGCCGGGTTCGGGTTGACGTTGACCACGTCGAAGGCTTCGACGAACTCCGCGATCGAGAACACGTCCCGGTCGTGCGTGAGCGACCAGCCGAGCAGGGCAAGGTAGTTCAGCAGGCCCTCGGGAATGAACCCGCGGTCGCGGTGGTGGAACAGGTTGGACTCAGGCTCCCGCTTGCTCATCTTCTTGTTCTTGTCCCCGAGCACGTAGGGCAGGTGCCCGAAGCGCGGCACGAACGTGGTCACGCCGATGTCGATGAGGGCGTGGTACAGCGCGATCTGGCGCGGTGTCGATGAGAGCAGGTCTTCGCCGCGCAGAACGTGGGTGACGCCCATCAGCGCGTCGTCGACGGGGTTCACGAACGGGTAGAGCGGATGCCCGTTGGGACGCACGACCACGAAGTCACTGAACGAGCCGGCCGGGAACGTGATCTCGCCGCGCACCAGGTCGTCGAAGGATAACTCGGTGTCGGGCACCCGCAGGCGAAGTGCCGGCGAGCGGCCTTCGGCGCGGAATGCGGCCTTGGCCTCGTTGCTGAGGTCACGGTCGCTGTTGTCGTAGCCCATTTTGGCATCACGGCCGAGCGCGATGTTGCGCGCTTCGATCTCTTCGCCGGTCACAAAGCTCTCGTAGATGTGGCCGGAGGCGATCAGCCGGTCGATCACGCCCCGGTAAATGTCGTAACGCTCACTCTGCCGGTACGGCGCGTGCGGGCCGCCCACGTCCACGCCCTCATCCCAGTCGAGGTTCAGCCAGCGCATCCCCTCCACGATCTGGTCGTAGCTGTCCTGGCTGTCGCGCGCAGCATCCGTATCTTCGATACGAAAGATCATCTTGCCGCCGGTGTGCCGGGCGTACGCCCAGTTGAACATGGCAGTGCGGATCAGGCCGACGTGGGGCGTGCCGGTGGGCGACGGGCAGAAACGAACCCGTACGTCGGTTCCGGTTGCCGTGGAAAAAGGGTGCGCAGTGGTCTCAGACATCACTCACGATCTTACGGCTGTGCGTCAGGCGCGACGCACCGGGTTGGTCAGCACGCCCAGGCCGGGAATCTCAATCTGCACGGTGTCGCCGTGGCCGAGTGCCCCGCCGACCTCGCCGGTGAGCCCGGGAGAACCGCACAGAATCACGTCGCCGGGCAGCAGCGTGAACACGCTCGAGGCGAACGACACGATCTCCGCGATGGAATGCATCTGCAACTCGGTGTCGCCGCTCTGGAACGACGCGTCGTTGATTCGACCGTGCACGACGACCGTGTCCACGTCGAACTCGGTCTCGATGACCGGTCCGAGCGGGCAGAAGGAGTCAAACGCGCTCGCGCGGGCGGCATGGCCGTCGATCTCGACCAGGTCCTGCGCGGTGACGTCGGCGGCGATGGTGTACCCGAAGATCACGCTCTCCACATCGTCGACGGCGACATTCTTGGCGAACGTGCCGATGATGATCGCGAGTGCCCCGGCCACGACGACCTGCTCGCTCTGCTCGGGCAGCACAATGGCCTCGCCCGGGCCGACAACGCTGGTGTTGGGCTTTATCACGAAACGCGGTTCGACGGGCACAGCCTCGGCGTCGGCGGCGGCCTGCTCATCGGCGTTGGCGAAGAAGTCGCTGCCGAACGCGACCACCTTGGAGCGGGGAATGACCGGGGCCAGCAGCTTCACGCTGTCCAGCGCCACCCGCTCCCCCGTGGTGCCGAACCCGGCGAACATGGGGTCTTTCTCCAGCACGACCAGCTCGTCGTCGTCGACAATTCCAAAGGCGATGCCGCCCTCGTTGCTGAATCGTGCAATCTTCATGTGTTCTCCTTCGTCGTGCGGGCGTGCGGGTGGGGTCATACGGTACTGCGGGTCGTGCGGGTGCGACTAGCGGTCCAGGCGCACCAGCCAGCCGTGCCGATCGGGCAGGCGGCCGTACTGAATGTCGGTGAGCTCCTGACGCAGGGCCATGGTGATCGCTCCGGCCGGGGCATCCGCATCGCCGACCTCGAAGCCCTCGCCCTTGAGTTGCCCGATCGGGGTGACCACGGCCGCGGTGCCGCAGGCGAACACCTCGGTGATGTCACCGGATGCGACTCCCTCACGCCATTCCGCCAGGGTCACCTCACGCTCTTCCACCGTCATACCGCGGTCACGGGCCAGCTGCATGATGCTGTCCCGGGTGACGCCCTCGAGAATCGAGCCGGTCAGCCGCGGAGTCACCAGGGTGTCGGTGCCGTGCACGAAGAACACGTTCATGCCGCCGAGTTCGTCGATGCGGGTGCCGGTCTCCCCGTCGAGGAAGAGCACCTGGGCGCATCCGTTCTCATAGGCCTGCATCTGCGGGAGCAGTGAGGCGGCGTAGTTGCCACCGCACTTGGCGGCGCCGGTGCCACCTCGTCCGGCGCGGGAGTAGTCGGTGGACAGCCAGATCTTCACGGGGGCGACGCCGTCGGCGAAGTACGCTCCGGCGGGGCTGGCGATCACGTAGTAGCCCACCCGGTGGGCGGCGCGCACACCGAGAAAGCTCTCGTTAGCGATCATGAACGGGCGCAGGTACAGGCTGGTCTCGGGGGCCGAGGGCACCCAGTCGCCGTCCACGGCGATCATCTGCTTGATCGATTCCACGAAGTCGGTCACGGCGAGCTGCGGCAGGGCCAGCCGCTGGGCGGAACGCTGCATGCGTTCGGCGTTCTTCTCGGGGCGGAAGGTCCAGACCGAACCGTCAGCGTGGCGGTAGGCCTTGAGCCCCTCGAAGATCTCCTGCCCGTAGTGCAGCACCGACGACGCCGGATCCAGCTGCAAGGGTCCGTACGGAGTGACCCGGGCGTCATGCCAGCCCTGATCCACGGTCCAGTCGATGGTGACCATGTGATCGGTGAAGTGCTTGCCGAAGCCGGGGTCGGCGAGAATCTCGTCGCGTTCGGCGGCGGCGCGGGCGCTCGTGGCCGGGGTCAGGGCGAACGTCAGCGGAAATGCGGTGGTGCGGTCGGGTGTCGTGGTGCTCATTGGGAGTCCTTGCTGGTCAGAAGGGTCACGATCGCATCGCCCACGGCCGCGGTGCTGCGGGGAGCGGAGTCGGCGCCGGATCGCGCCACGATGTCACGGGTCACGGCCGAGTTCACCCGGGCCGCAG
>JBBQYN010000140.1:0-6529 GCA_038208655.1 Actinomycetales bacterium | reverse complement strand
CCGTAGATCCTCAGGGCAGCGGCAGACCCCCAGGCGGGGGCTGCGCTGTCGTCGCGTCGGTTGCCAGGGTGCGCAGCAATTCGCCAACGTGATGGTGTTCCTCAAGCGGATGTCGCAGCGGCCGTTCCGGGTGCAGCTCATAGTGATTGCGGCGTCCGTCGCGACGCCGGGTGAGGTACCCGTCGGCGATGAGCTCCGCGATGATGCGCTGTGCGGCACGTTCGGTAATGCCGACGGCTACGGCGACGTCGCGTAAGCGCATGCTGGGGTCCGTCGACACGCACAGAAGCACGTGGGCGTGATTTGTCAGAAACGTCCAGTCGGCCACGGTTTCATATTACGGCATACACGTCGTGCAATGCACGCTATAGTTATCGTGTATTGCACAGCGCATATTGTGCCGATCGCTTCTGGGCGCTCTGCGGCGGGCCACGGCCACAGCGAGGCCCACAGCCAGAAAAGAGTCACCGCGTGATCGATCCCATCATCCTGTTCTTCCTCCTCGGAGCCGTCGCCGGCCTGCTCCGCTCGGAACTCCGCCTCCCCTCCGCGATCTACGAGTTCGTCAGCATCCTGCTGCTGCTCACCATCGGCCTCAAGGGCGGCATGGAGCTGGCCCGGCAACCCTTCGCCGTGCTGCTGCCGCAGATGGCGGTCGTGGTGGCCATGGGGTTCTTCCTCACCCTCGCCGCCTTCCCCGTGCTGCGGTACCTGGGCCGCTTCCCGCGTGCCGATGCGGCGTCCATCGCGGCGCACTACGGGTCCGTCAGCGTGGGTACGTTCGCCGTGGCCGTGGCTTACCTCAGCAGCCGGCAGATCGCCTTTGAGGAATACATGCCGCTGCTGCTGGTCGTGCTGGAGGTGCCGGCCATCCTGGTGGGAATCGTGCTCGCCCGTGGCCTCTCACGCCAGACGCGCTGGCGCTCGGTCGCGCATGAGGTGTTCCTCGGCAAGGGAATCGTGCTGCTGCTGGGCGGACTGCTCATCGGCTGGGCCGCCGGTCCCGACGGATTGAAATCAATCGAACCGCTGTTCTTCGACCTCTTCACCGGTTTCCTGGCGCTGTTCCTGCTGGAGATGGGATTGATCACGGCCAGGCAGTTTGGCAGCCTGCGGCGACACGGCCCCTTCCTGGTGGCCTTCGGAATCGTGATGCCGTTGTTTTCGGCGCTGGTGGGAACGGGGGTGGGCTGGGTGCTCGGCCTCTCCGTCGGGGGCACCACCATCCTCGCCACGCTGGCCGCGAGTGCCTCCTATATCGCCGTGCCGGCGGCCATGCGCAATTCCGTGCCCGAGGCCAACCCCACCCTGTCACTGACCGCCGCGTTGGCGATTACCTTCCCCTTCAACGTGTTGCTGGGCATCCCGATTTACCACGCGCTCGCCGTGTGGGTCGACACATTCGCGAGAGGATAAGCGCATGCCGAGTCATACCCGCACGCTGTTGACCATCGTCACCGAAGCGGCGCTGGAGACCACGCTCGTCCGCGAGCTGGATCACCTGCACGCCCACGGCTACACCATCACCGATGCCCGTGGGAAGGGGAGCCGCGGTGTGCGTGACGCCAGCTGGGAGGCGAGTGGCAACATCCGTGTGGAAGTTGTCTGTGATGCCACCACCGCAGATTCGATCGCCGGGTACCTGCACGAGCACTACTACGACGACTACGCCATGATCGTCTATACCAGCGAGATCACGGTGCTGAGGCCGGAGAAGTTTTAGGCCGGATGTGGGTCAGCTGCGCCGGCGTGAGGACCGCGCCGGGGCCTCGGCAGCCGGGGTCGGGCGCAGCCGGATGAGCCGCTGCGGGCCGTCTTCCTTCAGCTCGGCCAGGTCGGTGTGCGAGGCGAGGAAATCGGTGAAGGACCGAAATCCGAGTGGCTTCTCGTTGAACGCGGGATCCATCCGGCGCATCTGGTTCTTGATCGACCCCGTGTTCAGCCATTCGTCACCGTCGCCCTTGGCGTGACTGATCTGCAGCGCACGCTTGAGCAGTTCGGTGGCCACGGTCTGCGGGTCGATCTCGTCCACCGCATCCGGTTCCTCAAACGACGGGTCGTCATTGTGCGAGAACAACGGCATCATCGCGGGCTTGCGGGCCTCGGGCGGGGCGGTGTCGGGGGTGACGGGCACGGTTTCGGCGGGCTTGCGGCCGCCGCGGGTGCGCTCGGTGCCGACCGGGGCCGTGACGGCGGACGACGCGGTGGTCGCGGCCGCGGTCACGGCGCTCTGGTCGATGCCGGGCAGCGAGTCATAGTCTTCGAACTCGTCGCAGGCGGCCGCAAGCGACGTGCTCGTCGAGCCCGCCACGCCGATACCCACCACGAAACGTCCCAGTCGCTTGGATTTCTGGGCCAGGGCGATGTAGTCCGAGTCCCCGGCAATGATGATCACGTGGGTGAGGTCGGGCAGTCGAAAGAGGTCTTCCACCACGTCGACGGCCAAACGGATGTCGGCACCGTTCTTGGTGCCTCGGGTGGTGGTGGTGAACAGCTGGGTCAGGTCAACGGCCCGGGACATCAGCTGGCGCTGGTACGCCGCGTTCACGGGCACGGACCAGTCGGCGTAGGCCCGGTTCACGACCAGGGTGCCAAACGACGCCGCGAAGTCGATGATCGCGTTGAAGTCGACCGTCGCCGCGGCGAGTTTGGCGGCGACCTCCGGGTCGGCATCCCGGCTGGACTTGTTGAAGTCCCGGATGCCGTCGCGCTGGAAGGCATTGCGGCCGTGCAGCTGCTGGTACCGCGAGATGACGATGTTGTCGAAGTCGATATAGAGGCCGACGCGTGCATCGTTGGGTTCGGTCATGGTGAGCTCCTTAGCCACAGGCGGAAGACTCAGTCGCGATCCGGTACCTCCAGTCTGCGGCCAGCGAGGTGACGAGAGCAACTCGGGGCGTGATGATCCTGCCGGGAGCTGCCTGGATGCCGCCCAGGACGCTTGCTATGCTGTGCCGACCGTGACCTGAGACGCTATCGACAGGAGCCACAAATGGGTGACAATCGGCGCCGCGACGGCAACGGAGTGGGCACCCGCGGTCAGTGGGCACGGCTGAAAGAGTCGGTGGAATCACGGCTCTGGCCGCTTCCGGTTGCGGCCGTGGTGTTCGCGGTCCTGCTCGGGCTCCTGCTGCCGAACATCGAGCTGCTGCTCGCTTCCGACCTCCTGGCCGGCGTCGACGCGGTGATTTTCACCGGGGGAGCGGAAACGGCCCGGTCCGTGCTCTCCTCGATCGCCGGGTCCCTGATCACGGCCACCTCGTTGACGTTCTCTCTGACTGTGGTGGCACTGCAACTGGCCAGCAGCCAGGCCTCGCCACGAGTGTTGCGGCTCTTCGCCCGGGACCGGCAGGTGCACGCGACCCTCGCGGTGTTCCTCGGCACCTTCGCCTACTCGATAACGGTGCTGCGCTCGGTGCGCGCTGAAACGAATGACGCTGCCGAGTTCGTGCCGCGGGTCGCCGTCACGGTCGGCTTCGTCTTGACTCTCGTGAGCGTCATCATGCTGGTCTTTTTTCTCGCCCACCTGGCCGCCCAGCTGCGCGTGGAAACGATGCTCAAAGACATCCATGCCGAAACGAACCGCACCATCGACCTCGTCGGTGCCAGCATCGATGCCGCGCCCGCGTATACCGCCGCCGTCGCCATGCCTGCCGACCCTCGCACCGTCACCGCCGCCGTGAGCGGCTTCATCACAGGCCGTGACCATGCCGCGTTGATCGACGGCGCCGCCGCACACAACATCGTCGTACAGGAGATCCGCCGGGTGGGGGAGAACATCGTCGCCGGCACGCCACTGGCCCGGTGGTGGCCCACACCCGCGGGCACGGGCGCTGCCCCCACTGCGCAGACAGCTGCGGAGCCAGATGCGCAGGCGGTGGCGGATTCGGTGCGGAAAGCCTTTTCGATTGCGTACGAACGCACCGCAGCCCAAGACATCGACTATGGCGTGCAGCAGATCGTGGACATCGGCGTGCGCGCCCTGTCGCCGGGAATCAACGACCCGACCACGGCCGTGAACGCGCTTGGCCACCTGAGCGCGATCATCACCCGAATCGTGCAGCTCAGCACCCTGCCCGCAGCCCTGGCCGATGCCGACGGCACGGTACGGCTGGTGACCGTCACACGCACCGCGTCGCAGACCATCCGCGATGCCCTCTCGCCAATGCGCCATTACGGTGCCGGGGATGCGTCGGTCATGGCCCGGTTCCTCCAGCTGATCGACGATCTGTCTTACACCTGCACCGCCGAGGAGGTGCGCGCCGCTCTGCTGCACCAGTTGTCCGCGCTCGAGCAGCAGCTGCGGGTGCAGACCGACGACCCGTTCGCCGTCGCGGACATGCGTGCCGCCGTGGCCAGCCTCAAGGCCCGACTGGTTCGCTAGATCCGGCATTCGTTCGCTGACTCACCCGGCCGGAGCTCGGCCGGTTCCGCCGCGCCCGTTGACTCCGGTTCTGCCCCGGCTCGGGTGCCCCGGCCCTGGTGCCCCGGCCCTGTCAAGCCGGCCCACGGCATCCGTTTGCCGACTCCCCGTGGCGAATTCAGGAAATCCGGCCAGCGCCGGGCACGCCGTCGCACTGGTCCGGGCCCGGCGGCGTGACGAGCCGACAGATTTCCTGAATTGGCGACAGCGGGGATTGGCCACGGAGTGAGATCGGGTGAGGTGGCGGGTGTGTGCCGTGGGGGACGAAGCCGGCTGGGGGCCAGATGCGTAGACGCCGGCACGACGCGGTGACACGATGTGCCGGTGACGCACACCCGCGCCGCACCAAGCCCGTGCCAGGAATGGACCCCAATATGTCGCCCAGCACCGACCGCCTCCCGTGCCACACCCGCCGCCTAGGCGCGGGCGACCTCAGCCTGGCCCGAGCCACACTCAACCTCATGGGCGAGGTCTTTGAAGCGGGCGCCGTCGACGACCGTGACGCGCACCTGGCCGGCCTGCTGCGCTCGCCGCACTTCTGGGTGTTCTCGGCGACAATCGACGGCCGCGTCGTCGGCGGCCTCACCGGCTACACCCTGCCGATGGCCCGCACCAACGCCCGCGAACTGTTCGTCTACGACCTCGCCGTGCATCCCGCCCACCAACGCGGCGGGGTGGCCACCCGATTGATGAGCGCGGCACGCCAGGCGGCCAACGTGGAAGGTATCGACGACATCTTCCTGATCGCCGAGAACGAAGACGCGCACGCCTTGGCGTTCTATCGCGCCCTCGGCATGTTCGAGACGCCCGCGACGATGTTCGCGTACGGCCCTGGAGAGTGACGCCCGGGGTTTCACCGGGCCGCGGCATCCGTCTGGCGTCGTCCCCGTGGCGAATTCAGGAGATCCGGCCAGCGCCGGGCGCACCGTCGCACTGGTCCGGGCCGGGCGGCGTGTCAAACGGGCAGATTTCCTGAATTGGTCCCAGCGTCGGGGAGCGGCGCGTTGAGTTGAGTGCACAACTCCTACAGATTCTGCCTCGACGACAGAAGTTGCCCGGAATTACGCGGTTCGAGCGAGGCGGCGTGGCAAATTGCAGGAGTTGTGCGGCGGTCAGGGCAGAGGACGCACCGTCAATATCTGTTCGGCACGTCCGATCGGCCCGGACTCGTCGTGCAGCACGCTGCTGGTGAGGCCGTGGCCCGTGGGCCCGAAGGTCACCGTGGTGTCCAGCCCTACCCAACGCCCGGTCGGCTGCCGGTGCAGGTGAATCGTGAGGTCAAGGTTGGGGAACATCCACTCGGTCGGCGACTCGCGCACGGCGACCCCGTTCGCGGTGTCGACCAGTGCGATGAACGACGCGTGCGCGCTGCTGGGCTGCCCGGCCACGAGCGCCACGTCGCTGCGCAGCCACGCGCTCGTGCGCCCGGGCTGCGGCGGCCCGACGGTGCGCATCTCGAGCGAGGCGACGTATCCGCCCGGCCAGGTGTCGGTCATCGACCACGCCGACGCCGTCTCAGGCCTTGCGAGTGGCGCGGTGTCGCCTCCAGCGACCGCGGTGGTGTCGGTTGTGGCGATGAACCAGGCCCGTGCCAGTACGGCGGTGCGCCCGGCGATGGTCACGGTCGCCTCAAGCAGTTCAATGGTGCGGCCCGGGCGGATGGTTTCTACCGCGATCTCGCAAACATCCGCTGCGAGAAACCCCAGAATGTCAAAGCTGATGCGCCCGAGTTCCTTGACGTCGCCGCTGCCGGTGCTCGCCCGGTGCCGATCCATCTCGTGCACGATCAGGCCACCGAGCGGGCTCATGTGGATCTCGTCGGCTTGCCAGGCTCCGCCCGAGAATGACGTGGGGCGGTAACGGCCCGGGGTGATCGGCTCGAAGTAGGCATCCATCAGTCGGCGCTCCAGTGCGTGAAGTGGGTGGGGAAACAGCTACACACACCCTGTCATGGGATGCGGGCGCGATGCGGGGGCGGGGCCGCGCTGCCCGCCCATTCCGCCTCCGCGAGACGACACGTTTCGCCCCATTACGCCCCGGGTAATGGGGGGAACCTGTCGTCTGGCGGGGGGGGCGACACACCCACTTGGTGTTACAAGCGGGGGC
>JBBQYN010000139.1:0-6591 GCA_038208655.1 Actinomycetales bacterium | reverse complement strand
CAGATCACCATCGGACTGCTGAACACGTACCAGTGGTACCCGTTCCCGTTCAACTTCAAAGAGGTGCACTACGCGCTCGGCTGGGTGCTAATCGGGCTGCTCGCCATTCACATCGCCGTGAAACTGCCCATCATCGCGGCCAGCTGGCGCAAAAACGACCGCCGGGACAACCGCCCCGACCGGCCCGCTCCCGACCGCACCCGCACCGAACGCACCGACGCCCACATCGACGCCGACCGAGCCGTCGCCGACAGCAGCCGTGAAGAACACCTGGTGGGCGCCGCCGCGAGCAACCGCGCCGACAACGCCGCCGAGGTGCGCCTTTGGGGCACCACCCGCCCCGGCGGCCTCACCGGGCGGCTGCTGGACTACATCGACTCCACCCCGGCGCTGCCCTCCCGGGTGAGCCGCCGGGCGTTTCTGACCACCGTGAGCGTGAGCGCCGTCGCCGTGGCCGGCCTCACCGCCGGGCAGACCTTCGCCCCGCTCGACGCCGTCAACGTGTTCGGCCCGCGCAAGAAGGGTGTCGGCCAGCAGGGCGTGCCCGTGAACCGCACCTCCGAACAGGCGCAGGTCGGCGACGTGGCAATGGACCCGGAGTGGGCCCTGACCGTGGTCTTCGGTGCCACCACACTGAGCTTCTCCCGCGCCGAGCTGGCGGCGATGCCGCAGACCGAGGTGCGTCTGCCGATCGCGTGCGTGGAGGGCTGGAGCCAGATGGCCACCTGGAGCGGGGTGCGCATGATGGACCTCGCCGACGCCGTGGGCGCCCCCGCCGACACCGCGTTCCGGCTGACCAGCCTCGAAGAACGCGGCAGTTTTCGCCGCACCGACATGGGCCGCGAGTATGTGCGCGACCCGCTGACGGTGGTGGCGCTGGTCCTCAACGGCGAGACCCTCGACCTCGAGCACGGCTACCCGGCGCGCATGATCGCGCCCGGCCGGCCCGGGGTGCTGCAAACCAAATGGCTGAGCCGAATTGAGGCGATCGACGCATGAGCACATCGGCAAGCACGGGAGCGGGCGCCGCAGCGGCAGCCGCCGGCACCGGGTCGGCACCGGCCCGCGTGACCATCACCCGCACGAGCGGGCCGAGCCGCGGCATCCGCTACAGCCGTCGCGCGCTGATGGCGCTGGGCATTGTGCTGCTGGCCTGGGGCACCTACATCATGCTCGACACGGTGAACTTCACCCGCATCTCGGGTGTGGCGATGTGGACCATCGCGGCGATCATCATTCACGACGCCATCATCGGACCGGCGCTGTTCGTGCTCGGACTGCTGCTGCGCCGCGGCGGGCAGAAACTGCCCGGCACGGTGATCGCCGCTGTGCAGGGCACCCTCGTGGTGGGGTCGATCATGGCGCTGATCGTAGTGCCGATTATCGTGGCGCAGAACTACACGCCCAACAACCCCACCATTTTGCCGTTGAACTACGCGCTGAACCTGGCCGTGTTCTGGCTGGTGCTCATCGTGGCCGGCACCGCACTGTCGGTGGTTCTCTACCTGCGGGCGAAGCGGGCGAAGGCCCGGCCGTCGACCAGCCAGGCCTGAGCCAGGTACAGCCCCACGGCGGTGGCACGGATGCTCAGGGCATCGACGCCGATTTCGGCCCACGGAAACGAGTCACTACGACGCCCGGCCGAGTCCTCGAGCGTGCCGATGTAGGCCAGCTCGTGGGCAGGGTCGCCGTGCACTTCCACGATCAGCACGCCGGCAGGGCCGAGCAATGCCGCGCACCGGCGCAGCAGGACTTCGGGGTCGCCGCCGATGCCGATGTTGCCGTCAACGAGCAGCAGGGTGCCCCAGGTGCCCTCGAACGGAATCGCCTCGAAGACCGAACGGTTCAGCACCGTCAGGCCGGCGTCCAGGGCGATGCGCACCGCGGTGGGTGACACGTCGACACCCACGGCCGTGAGCCCACGGTCCAGGGCGGCACGAACCATGCGGCCGGGACCGCACCCGATGTCGAGTACCGGGCCGGCGGCGCCGTCGAGCAGGGACAGGTCGGTGACGTCGGCGTCGGCGCTCCAGCGGCCGGCGTTCATGGCCGCGCGGCCGGGGCGGCGGGCGGACGAGGGGCCGTGCAGGTACAGTTCGGCCTGCTCGGCGGTGCCTTGCAGCGCGGCGGCGTAGGGTTCGGCACCGCCGGCGCCGAACGTGGCGGGAAGGTCGCTCTTGGACAGGATGGTCATGAGGTTGCTCCCTTCAGAATCGCGGCCGCGGCGTGAGCCGGGGCCGGTTTCGGGGCCGGTTTCGGGGCCTCGGGGTGAGCCAGGGCCGGGTTAATGGTCGACAGCTGGGCGAGCATAACCGCAAAAGTTGAGTGCGGCGCCACGGCGGCCACCTCACGGGCGGAGTCGATGGTGTCCACGTCGGTCAGCGGGGGGAGGGTCTGCACGCGCAGGCCGGCATCCGTGAGTCGGGCCAGTTGCACCGCTCCGGTGTCGGCCCGGGACATGGGCACCCCGCGCAGCAACGCTCCCGTGGGCCGGTTCAGGCCGAGCGCCCAGAAGCCGCCGTCGGTGGCGGGGCCGAACCAGGCATCCGTCGTCGCGGCGGTCGTCGTCGGCTCGGCGGCAGGCTCGGCGTCTTCGAAAGCGGCAAACGCGGCGAAGACCGGGGCGAGCAGCTCGGCGCTCACCTGCGGGGTGTCCATGCCCACGAGCACGGTCGGCTCGTCGCAGTGGTCGAAAATGGCGGCCAGGCGCTCGTCGAGGCCACCGGATACCTGCGGCAGAATCTCCCAGCCGGCGGCGGCCGCCGGTGGGGTGTCACCGTCGAACGCGAGCACGTGACGCACTCCCGTGACGGTGTTCATGGCCGCGAGGGTGTCATTCAGGCTCGCCGAGGCCAGCTCGGCGGCCTGCTCCAGGCTCAACGGCGGGTGCAGCCGGGTCTTCACCTTGCCGGGCAGGCATTCCTTGGCGATCACCACGAGAATGCTCATTTGCGTACCTCCCGCAGCAGTTTGGACATGTCGCCGATCGCCGTGAGCGTGCCGCGCACGGTGCCGGTCACCTTACTGCGCCCGACCCGCGGGGCGTAGGGCGTATCGACTTCACGGATGCTCCAGCCCGCCTCGGAGGCGCGCAAAAACATCTCGAGGGGGTAACCGCTACGGCGGTCGAGCAGGTTCAGGGCGAGCAGTGCCTCGCGCCGGGCGGCCCGCATCGGGCCGAGATCATGAATTTTCACACCTGTTATTCGGCGCAGACGCCAAGAAAGAGTGGTATTTGCTATTCGGGCATGCAGCGGCCACGATCCGACCTCGGTGGGGCGGCGCCGGCCGAGCACCAGATCGACGTCGCCGGCGCTCACCGGGTCGACCACGAATGGCAGATCGGCGGGGTTCATCGAGGCGTCGGCATCGCAGAACGCCACGATCGGGGCGGTCGCAGCGAGCAGCCCGGCGTGAGCGGCGGCCCCGAATCCGCGCCGGGTTTCGTGCACCACGGTCGCACCGGCGGCCCGGGCGATGTCGGCGGACCCGTCGGTGGAGCCGTTGTCGACCACGATGGCACGGTAGCCCTCGGGCAGCTGGGCGAGCACCCAGGGCAGCGCTCCGGCCTCGTTCAGGCAGGGCAGCACAACATCCACCCGAATAGGGGGGTCGGCGGAATTCGGCGTCATAGTTCGAGACTATGTCGGGGCACCTGAGAGAAGCTCCACAACACGGCACAAACACAGCACGATCTGCGATTTCGGTGTGCTTTCAGCCGCGGGCATTTAGGGTACAACTGTGACTCCTGCACAGTTCTTCTCCACGCTGCGCGCCGATGCGCTGACCGACCGCCGCATTCTCGTGATCGATGACGATCCCACGGTGAGCGAGGTGGTCTGCCGGTACCTGCGCGCGGCCGGTTTCACCGTGGATGCCGCGCCCGACGGCGTACAGGGACTGCAACTGGCCGGGGAACGCCGACCCGACCTTGTGGTGCTGGACCGCATGCTGCCGCACCTGGACGGCATCGAGGTGTGCCGCCGCATCCGTGCCGCCTGGGCCGTGCCGGTGATCATGCTGACCGCGCTCGGCGAGGAGGAGCACCGTATCTCGGGTCTGGAGGCCGGTGCCGACGACTACCTGGCCAAACCGTTCTCGCCCCGCGAGCTGGTGTTGCGGGTGCAGTCGGTGTTGCGCCGCAGCACCGCCGACCTGCTGCCGGAGGGCGTGATCGACGTGGGCGAGTTCTCGCTCGACCTGGCAGCGCACGAGATTCGGCTGCGCGGCACCGCCCTGGTGCTCACCAGCCGGGAATTCGACCTGCTGGCGTACCTGATCTGGCGGCCCACGAAAGTGCTCAGCCGGGAGGACCTGCTGCGGGCGGTATGGGGGTGGGAGATCGGCGACCTCTCCACGGTCACGGTGCACGTGCGGCGGCTGCGGGAGAAGATCGAACTCGACCCGGCGCATCCGCAGCTCTTGAACACCGTGTGGGGAATCGGGTACCGTTTCGACCCTCTCGCCGGCGTGTGAGCGCGGTCATGGCGACCGATCCTGCGCTGATCACGCTCGTGGCGGTGCTGCTGGCCGTGATCGCTGTGCTGGGCGGGGTTGTCGTGGTGCTGGTGCGACGCGGGCCGCGCGGTGGCAGCGCCGCGGGCCTGGCCCGGGTTAACGACATGGCCCCGGCAGTGTCGGTGGCGCCGGCCGCGCCGGCACCGCCCGTCACCCCGGTGGTTGTGGTGGCCCCGATCGAGCATTCGGGCCAGGACCTGGTCGCCTGGATCTCGCACGATCTGCGCACGCCGCTCGCGGGCATCCGTGCCATGGCCGAAGCCCTCGAAGATGGCCTTGTCGAAGACCCTGAGCGGTATTACGTGCAGATTCGCGGTCAGGTCGACCGGCTCACCGGCATGGTCGACGATCTGCTTGAGCTGTCAAAGATTCAGGCGGGCGTGCTGCGGCTGAGCCTGGAACGGGTGTCGGTGTACGACCTGATGAGCGACACCGTCGCCGATCTGGCTCCGGTCGCCACGGCGAAGCTCCTCACGCTGAGTTTCGAGGGCGAACGCGGGTTGAGCGCGCTGGCCGATCCGCGCGAGCTGGCGCGGGTGGTCGGCAATCTCGTGATGAACGCCACTCAGCACTCCGAGGCGGGCAGCGCCATCGTGGTGTCGGCGCGCTCGCACGCCGACGGCCGTGCGATCATTTCGGTTCAGGATGCCGCGGGGGGCATCCCCGAGAGCGACCTGGCCCGGGTCTTCGAGGCGGGATGGCGGGCGAACCAGCCGCGCACGCCGGCGCCGCCGTTCGTGCACGACGGCGGCGGTGCGGGGCTGGGCCTGGCGATCGTGCACGGCATCGTCGCGGCGCACCACGGTGAGGTGCGCGTCACCAATGTGGCCAACGGATGCCGCTTCGACGTGCTCCTACCGCCCGCCGCATCGCCGTCCACCCCCTGACCGGCGCGGCTCCGCCGCGCCATCCGACCGGTCGAGGCGCGCAGAGCGCCCGATCAGCGCGGGATCGCTCGCTCATGCGCCCCAAACGTGCTCATTCGGGGCGCTAGCCGACGGCGCTGCGCAGCGGGGCGGTCGCGAACTCGCGCATGCCCTCCTCGAAGCTCACCTGCGCGTTCCAGCCCAGCTCGGTGCGCAAGCGCTCCGAGGACGCGGTGATGTGCCGCACGTCGCCGAGGCGGTACTCCCCCGTCACCACGGGCTCCGGGGCGTTCGCGGCGCGGCTGAGCTCAGCGGCCATCTCGCCGATGGTGTGCACGGTGCCGCTGCCCACGTTGAACGGGCGGAACAGCTGAGCATCGGCGGTCTCGGTCCAGTCGATGGCCGCAAGGTTCGCCGAGGCGATGTCGCGCACGTGCACGAAGTCCCGGCGCTGGGCGCCGTCTTCGAATACCCGGGCGACCTCGCCGCGGGCCAGCGCCGAGCGGAACAGCGACGCCACCCCGGCGTACGGGGTGTTCTGTGGCATGCCGGGGCCGTACACGTTGTGGTAGCGCAGTGCGGCGACCCGTCCACCGGTGCTGCGCGCCCACGCGGTGGCGAGGTATTCCTGGCCGAGCTTCGTGCTCGCGTACACGTTGCGCGGGTCGATGGGGTCGTCTTCGGACACCAGCACCGGCACTAGGGGTTCCCCCGTGACCGCGTCGACGGGGTCGAAGATGCCGGCGTCGAGGTCACTGGTGCGGCGCGGCGGCGGCCGGGTGAAGCCGGTCGAGCTCTGATAGCTGCCTTCGCCGTAGACCACCATCGACGACGCGAGCACGAGCCGGTCGATGCCGGCGACCTGCATCGCCGCGAGCAGCACGGCAGTGCCCACCTCGTTGCTGGTGACGTAGTCGGGGGCGTCGGAGAAGTTGACCCCGAGGCCCACCTTCGCAGCCTGGTGGCACACCACGTCGATACCGTCGAGTGCGGCGGCGGCCTGCGCGGGGTCGGTGACGTCGCCGAGCACGAAGTCGACCCGGTCATCGATCACCGGCGGGGCGCCGTGCACGTCGGCGCGCAGGTTGTCGAGCACCCGCACCCGCCAGCCCCGGTCGAGGGCGGCCGCCACGATGGCTCCGCCGATGAACCCGGCGCCGCCGGTCACGAGCAGGTGCGGCGTGCTCATCGGGCGTCGTCCGGCGTG
>JBBQYN010000138.1:0-6624 GCA_038208655.1 Actinomycetales bacterium | reverse complement strand
ACGGCGGCCGCCAGGCCGTTCTCGTCATCCGCGTAACGCCCGACGGGGGCGTAGTACGAGGCCACAATGGTGCTGCCGGCGGCCACGGTGACCGGGCTGGCGAAGTTCACCTGCTGCCAGCCGCTGGCGGATTCGCCCGTGAACGTGGCCGAGGCGAGCAACGTTCCGGTGCTGCTCCAGATGCGGCCGAGGTGGGTTCCGGTGTTGCCCGCACCCTTGTAGAAGCGGATGCCGGTGACCCGGCCGGCAACGCCCACCTGCACGCGCACCCCCAGTTCGACCGCGGCCGTGTCGGAGGACTGGCTGGTCGACGGTGCCGCGCTGCTCGGCCACAGGCTGCACGGGCACGTCGTGGGCGTGGGCGTGGGTGTGGGCGTGGGTGTCGGTGTCGGTGTCGGCGTGCTGCCGCTTCCGGTCGTGAAGACCGGCTCCACAAAATAACTCGTGCCTTGATAACTGGAGGTGGGGAACACTCCGCCGGACCCATACCGGTACACGCCGTTACCACCGCCGGTGCCGTCTGCCGGCGCGGTCAGCGGGCCCCGAGTCAGGGCGGTGCCGGAGAAGTACCCGGTTGTGGCTGCGTACCGCCCGGCAGGAGCGTAATACGAGACCACGTAACCGGCCCCGGCGGTGAGACCGATCGGGCTGGCGAAGTCGGCCTGCTGCCACCCGGAGACGCTCTCACCCGAGAAGGTCACCGTGCCCAGTAGGGCTCCGGCTGCGCTCCATAGTCGACCGGTGTGGGTACCGGTATTGGCGCTGCCCTTGAAGAAGCGCACGCCGGTGACCGAGCCGGTCGTGCTGGCCTGGAACCGGGTGCCCAGTTCCACGCCGGCCGTGTCGCTGGCGGACTGCACGGCGGGAACGGTGGCGGAGGTCCACAGGGTGCAGGGGCAGGTCGCCGGGGTCGGGGTCCCGCCTGCGGTGACCTGTACGCCCGAACCGGGCGTCTCCCGGCGGGCGCTGTCATCCACGGCGCGGCTCTGCAGGGTCGTGGTTCCTGACGCCGGGGTGTTCCAGGAGTAGGTCCACGCGGTGGTGCCCGATGCCCGGTGCCAGGACTGGCCGCCATCGGTGGTGACCTCCACGGCCGCCACAACACCTCCGGTGTCTTTTGCGGTGCCGCTGATCGTGACAGTGCTGGTCGCCGGCACCGAGCCTGCCGTCGGGGAGGTGATCGCCGACGTGGGCGCGGTGGTATCCGTTGACGCGCTCGCCGTGCTGAGCCCGGACTGGATCGTGGCCGGCTGAGCTCCCATATCGGCGAACAGATTTACGGTGGCCTGAGCCATGGCGGTGTCGGGCGTGCTGCCGCCGCGGTCGTGGGTTCCGTCCAACCCCCAGGACCACTGCACGGTGCCGGCGCCGAACACCAGCGCCCCGCTTGCCGCCCGGTACAGCGTGAGGGAGTGCGTCGCCGTTCCGTTGCCGTAGGTCCAGCCCTGGTCCTGCAGAACCTGCATACCCCCGACCGTCGTGGACGACATCGGCACCAGCCCAGCGGGTCGGAACCCGTTGTCGGGGTCTTGGTCCCACTCGTAGCCCAGCGTGTTCGTGCCCAGCTGCGTGGTCGCGGTCGCTCCGAGTGCGGCGACCCGGGTGTTGCGCCAGAAACGCAGGTTCTTGTAGGCGCCGCTGGCCTGCATCTGGGCGGTACAGCAATTGACGATGAAGGAGGTGCCCGTCAGGGCGTTCTCTGGCCTGCCGCCGTCGTAGGGAGGGCTGAGCCGGGAGTCGCGCCAGGTGCCGGTCCAAGTGCTGGTGGGATCGATTTTGGTGCCCGTCGCGGTTTCCTTGTAGCTGACCAGGGTGCGGTACGCGGTTCCGGAGCCGTCGATCGCGTTCTCCCAGCGGGTCTTCCAGAACACCTCGTTGCCGCTGAAGAAGGCCAGGTTCACGCCGGCATCCCGGGCCGCCTCCACCTGGCTGCGCTGTCCGCCCGACCAGTACTCGTCATGCCCCACGGAGAGGAAAACCCGGTGGTTGCGAATCAGCGCGCCGCGCCGGTCGCTGTCCACGTTCGTGGTGTAGCTGGCGTCATAGCCGTTCGCCTCGAGCCAGCGGATCATGGGATATTCCGCGTTGAAGACGCCGTCTTCCGGGCCGGTGCCGCGCACGGTGAGGGGCCGGTTATAGCTGACTTTGTAGGCCCGCCCGGCGGGGGAACCGGTGTATAGGCTGTTGCCGCCGTACTGGTTGTAAGCCTGCCAGGTGGCATCGGATGTCTGCACCAAGAGGTCCGACCGGCTGGAATCGTTGCGCACAACGAAGACCACGTGGCTGGCCCCGGCGGTTCCGTCGGTGCGCACCAGACGGGCCACGTAGACGCCCGATACGGCATCGCTGGGTGCCGTCCATGAGGCCGACTCGCTCCAATTGCCGCAGTCGATCAGGCCGGTGGCGGCAGCAGTGACGCAGGCCGGCTGGGTGCGCGCGACCGTGCTGGTGACGGATGCGATCGCCCGGGCCCCGGAGCCGCCGTAGTACCCGAGCCGGTACACGTCGATGCGGAAGGCGCTCGCCGTGGTGTCCACCTTGAACCCGATGCGCCCGCCGACGTTCACGCTGATGTCGGTGGCGAATCCCTGGATGCTGGCGCTCCCCGCTCCCGAAACGTCCCACTGCGACGCGGGCGTGCCGGGCTTGCTGTTTTCGCAGGCGACGGCGTTGACGACGGGGGTGTCACAGACCGCGGCGGATGCGGTGGGCACGACCGGCGGTCCGACCACGCTGACCAGCAGGGTGACCAGCAGAACGACAAGCCCGAGGCTGGTGCGGCGGCCGAGACTGTGCCTGCGGCGACGGTGCCTGATGGGGTGCAGGGCTGAACCGGAACGGGGGCGCGGGGAGTCAAACATCGGCCCATCCTTTGTCTGGAAGGTGACTGTTACCGGGCAGCACGCGGGAACCGTGAATCGCCCAATCGCCGCCACAAGGATGATGAACCCGCGGCGGCCATTGGTCAACGGGTCGACAGCTGTCCCTGTCATGGGGGACAAGCCTTGGGCTTATAGCCACTATCGGGTATTGATTCGTTTATTCGGTGTCGCAGACTCCGAACATTCGGAGTAAGTTATGCCATGTTACTTAGCTATCTGTCCCATTTTGTGTTCTATCCCCGTATTTTCAGCGCATTCTCTCTCGAATGGCAGAGGACATCTTGATACCTGACTCCCTAACCCAGATCCAGTACGACACCATCTACAACGTGTTCTCCCTCGTGATCGCCTCACAGCTGTTCACGTCTGTATTTCTCGTCATCTGTCTCGCGCGGGTCCTGCCGCGCTACCGCCAGGCCATGACCGTGGCGGCCATCGTCTGCGGCATCGCGGCCTACCACTACTTCCGCATCTTCAATTCCTTCACCGAAGCCTTCGTGACCGAGGCAGTGGGTGGCCGGGGTGACTATGTGCAGGTCGCCGGAGCCTCCTTCAACGAGGGCTACCGCTACGTGGACTGGCTGCTCACCGTGCCGCTGCTGCTGCTCGAGCTTGTGGCCGTGCTGGCGCTGGCCCGGAAGGTGCAGACCAGCCTGCTGACCCGGCTGATCCCCGCCGCCGCCCTCATGATCGCTCTGGGTTACCCGGGTGAAATGGCTGCTGACAACCTGACCCGCGGCATCTTCGGCCTGTTGTCCTCGATTCCGTTCGCCTACATCCTGTACGTGCTCTTTGTGGAGCTGACCCGCTCGCTGGAACGCCAGCCCGCCTCGGTCCGCAAAACCATCAGCCTGCTGCGGCTGCTGCTGCTGGCCACCTGGGGTGTGTACCCGATCGCGTACCTGCTGCCCGGCATCGGCATCGACGGCTCCGACGCCTGGGTCGGCTTGCAGATCGGCTACTCCGTGGCCGATATTCTCGCCAAGTGCCTCTACGGATTGATCATCTACCGCATCGCTCGCATGAAGAGCTTCGCCGATGACCAGTCCTTCGCTGATTCGGAACTCTCCCTGGAAGAGTCGAGGAACTTGCGCAGTTCTGCCGTTCGGGACTAGACCGGTCCGATGCGGGGCCGCCACGACCAGATTCCGGTCGTGACGGCCCCGTTTCGCGTCGTCGGGCGGTGTGCGCAGCCGCGTACGCTAGCGGAATGACCGCGCATTTCACCGAGGAATCGTTTGACTTTCTCGAACAACTCGAACACCACAACGACCGGCCCTGGTTCACCGAACACAAAGACACCTACGAGCGTGAGCTGAAGGCCCGCATGCTCGAGGTTGTCGCTGACGTCAATACGCGGCTCGCTACATTCGCTCCCGACCACGTGCGCTCGCCCGCCAAAGCCATGATGCGCATCTACCGGGACGTGCGCTTCGCCAAGGACAAAACCCCGTACAAGACCACCATGAGCGCGTACTGGCCGCGGCAGGGTTTGGAAAAAAGCGGAGCAGCCGGCTTCTTCGTGCAGATCGGTGCGCACGGCGTGATGGTCGCCGGCGGCGCCTACAGCCCGGGCCCAGCGCAGCTGCTCGCCGTGCGGCGGTACCTACTCGAGCATCACGAAGTGCTGCGGGCCATCCTGAACGACCCCGCACTGACCTCCCGTACCGACCCCTTCGATGGCCAGCAGCTGGTGCGGGCCCCGCGCGGGTTTTCCCCCGAACACCCCGCACTCGACCTGCTGCGCTGCCGACGCTACGCCGTGACCACCACCCTGCCCTTCGATGTCGCCCTGCGGCCCGACTTCGCCGACACTGTCGCCGAGCATTTTGCGCTGATGACCCCGCTCGTGAACGCCCTCAACGGACCGTTGGCCCTCGCCACCCCGATTCAGGTCGCCGCCCAGGTGGGCCGATGAGCGCCACGCTGGTGGCCCAGGGGGTGTCCGGTGGGCACGGCCATCGCACCCTCTTCGACAACCTCAACCTCACGGTCGGCGCCGGCGATGTGGTGGGCGTCGTGGGCGTGAACGGGTCCGGAAAATCCACCCTGCTGAGCATTCTGGCCGGCGCCCGGGCTCCCCTGGAGGGAACCGTGTCGCTTGCGCCAGCGGACGCGTTTATTGGTTGGCTGCCCCAGGAGCATGAGCGGGTGGCCGGGGAGAGCGTGGCCGGCTATCTGGGGCGCCGCACCGGGTGCACGCAGGCCACGGAGGCCATGGACGCTGCGGCATCCGCTCTGGCAGACACCGACCAGGTGGCCTCGATTGACGGGGTCAGCCCGGCCGAGGCGTACTCGGTCGCCCTGGAACGCTGGCTGGCCAGCGGTGCCGCCGACCTGGAGGAACGGATGCCCGCGGTGCTGGCCGATCTGGGGCTCGACCTGGTCGCCGGCGCGGCCCCGGCCGCGCTGATGACCGCGCTCTCGGGCGGCCAGGCGGCCCGGGTGGGGCTGGCCGCGCTGCTGCTGAGCCGCTTTGACATTGTGCTGCTCGACGAGCCGACCAACGACCTCGACCTGGCCGGTCTGGAACGGCTGGAGGGCTTCGTGCGCGGGTTGCGCGGCGGTGTGGTGCTGGTCAGCCATGATCGCGAGTTCCTGGCCCGCTGCGTGACCCGGGTGCTGGAGCTTGACCTCGGGCAGGGCAGCAATCGGGTCTTCGGCGGCGGCTACGACGCCTATCTCGCGGAGCGGGCCACCGCCCGCCAGCACAAGCGCGACGACTATGAGGAGTTCGCGGCGAAGAAGGCCGATCTCGTGGGGCGGGCCCGCACGCAACGGGAGTGGTCCAGTCAGGGTGTGCGCAACGCCATGAAGAAAGCGCCCGACAATGACAAGATCCGGCGTAAGGCCTCGGTCGAGTCCAGCGAGAAGCAGGGGCAGAAGGTGCGTCAGATGGAGAGCCGCATCGCACGCCTTGACGAGGTCGACGAGCCCCGCAAGGAATGGCAGCTGGAATTCACCATCGGGTCCGCGCCCCGGTCCAGTGCCGTCGTCGCCACGCTTGGGGCCGCGGTGTTTCGGCAGGGTGACTTCACCCTGGGGCCGGTCACCCTGCAGGTGAACGGCGGCGAACGCATCGGAATCACCGGGGCCAATGGCGCCGGCAAGACCACGCTGCTGCGGGCGCTGCTCGGGCGGCAGCAACCCGAGCAGGGCACCGCGCATCAGGGTGCCAGCGTGCGGGTGGGCGAGATCGACCAGGCCCGCAGCCTGATCGACGGTGCCGAGTCGGTGGCCGATATTTTGGAGGGACTGCTGCCGGACTTGTCGGCGGGGGAGGTGCGCACCCTGCTGGCTAAATTCGGGCTGAAGGCCGATCATGTGGCGCGGGCCGCCGGTGAGCTCTCGCCCGGTGAACGCACTCGGGCGGGTCTGGCGTTGCTGCAGGCGCAGGGTGTGAACCTGCTGGTGCTCGACGAGCCCACCAACCACCTGGACCTCGCCGCGATCGAGCAGCTGGAGCAGGCGCTGCAGACTTACACCGGCACGCTGCTGCTGGTCACCCACGACCGGCGCATGCTGCAGGCCGTGCACACCGATCGGCACTGGGTCGTCGGCGGAGGCCGGGTCACGGAGGTCTAGTGAGACGCCAGCGGCGTCAGCGGGACTGGCGCTTCTTGCCGGGGCGCGGCTGCCCCTTGACGGCGGGTGCACGGCCCTGGCCCTTGGACGCTTTGGCCTTGCCGCCGGTGTTCGGGGCGGCGGCCTTCGCCTTGGCGACGGACGCGGCCAGCTCGAG
>JBBQYN010000137.1:0-6665 GCA_038208655.1 Actinomycetales bacterium | reverse complement strand
TCGGTGGAACGCATTCACGACGGCCGGTCGTTTTCGACGCGCCGCACGCAGTGTTATCAGAACGGCGTACCGATCCTGTCGATGATCGCTTCCTTCCAGGACGCCGACGAGGGCCTTGAGCACCACATTGAGATGCCGCAGGACATCCCCGACCCCGAGTCTCTGCCGACCGCGCAAGACGTGCTGCAGCATGTGGACCACACGGTGGCCCGGCACTGGGCCAGCGAGCGGCCCTTCGACATGCGCCACGTGCCCTCGCCGATCTACCTCACCGTGAACGGTGAGCACACGTCGAAGCAGGCCGTGTGGATGAAAACCTTCCTGCCGATGCCGGACGACCCCGACCTGCACCGCGCGGCCCTGGCCTACGCGAGCGACTACTCGATCATGGAACCCATTCTGCGTCGGCACGGCATCGCCTGGTCCTCCCCCGGGCTCAAGGTCGCCAGCCTCGACCACGCCATGTGGTGGCACCGCTTCGGCCGGGTCGATGAGTGGCTGCTGTACGTGCAGGACTCCCCGTCGGCGCAGGGCGGCCGCGGCCTGAGCACGGGCAGTATCTTCAGCCGTGACGGTGTGCTCCTGGCCACCGTCGCTCAGGAGGGCATGCTGCGAGTTCCCATCATTCTCGAATAACCACGCTCTAGGCTGACCGGAACGACGCTGCCGGTGCTACGCGCCGGCGGTGAATCCCCCGAAGACCCGAAGACCCGAATCGCTCGAGGAGCCCCATGTCACCGGCCATCAACCTGACCCGCCGTTCGCTGCTCGTTGCTGGCGGTGCCGGCACCGCCATCGCCCTCGCCGCCTGCGCTCCCTCCGGAGGGGAAAATTCCAGCGACGCCCGTGGGAGCGCCGGCGGTAATGGTCCGGTGGAATCCAGTGCGCCCGAGCAGGTCGCGGTGTTGTCCGACATTCCCGTGGGCGGCGGGCTCGCCGTGATGGCGGCCGGCCAGGCCGTACTGCTGTCCCAGCCCGAAGAGGGCACCGTGGTGGGCTTCAGCGCGATCTGCACCCATCAGGGCTGCATTGTGGTGCCGCAGGCCAGCGAATTCGACTGCCCGTGCCATGCGTCCCGGTTCGATTTCGCCACCGGCGAGGTGCTGGAAGGCCCGGCGCCGCGCGCCCTCGACGCCGTCACCGTGACCGTGACCGGCGACGCCGTCTTCGTCGGTTAGCGGCGGTTGAAGACCACCGGGTCGTCCAGGTACGGAGTCCAGGCCGCGCGCTCGGTGGGGCTGATCTTGCGCGGACGTTCGCTGGCGGCATCCACCAGCACGATGGTGGTGTTGGCCCGGGCGTACAACAGCTCCGGGGTCACACCCACAGGGCTCCACACCTCGTAGCAGACGTCGAGGCTGGCGCCGCCCAGCTTGCCCAGCCACAACCGTACGTCGATGGGCTGGCGCAGGTACGGCACCGGAGCCAGGTACTCGATTTCCTGGCGAGCGACGAGCGTAAGCGTCGCGGCATCGGGCCGTCCGTCCAACACCGCGGTGCTTGCACCGATGGCACCGGCACCCGCGTCGTCGGACACCCAGAACGCCAAAATGCGCGCCTCTTCGAGCAGGCGCAGCATTTCGGCGTTGTTGACGTGACCGTAGGCGTCCAGGTCCGACCAGCGCAGGCGAATGGGAACATGCAGCTTCATCGGACCCTCGAGACTAGTCGCGGGTGAGTTTGCGGTACGCGGACCGGTGCGGCTTGGCCGCGTCCGGGCCGAGGCGCTCGATCTTGTTCTGCTCGTACGACTCGAAGTTGCCCTCGAACCAGTACCAGTTGGCCGGGTCTGCTTCGGTGCCTTCATAGGAGAGGATGTGCGTGGCCACCCGGTCCAGGAACCACCGGTCGTGAGTGATCACCACGGCGCATCCGGGGAATTCCAGAAGGGCGTTTTCCAGCGAGCCGAGCGTTTCCACGTCCAGGTCGTTAGTGGGCTCATCGAGCAGCAACAGGTTTCCGCCCTGCTTCAGGGTGAGGGCCAGGTTCAACCGGTTGCGCTCACCACCGGAGAGCACACCGGCCTTCTTCTGCTGGTCCGGGCCCTTGAAACCGAACGTGGACACGTAGGCCCGTGACGGAATCTCGGTACGGCCGACCTGAATGTAGTCCTGGCCGTCGGAGACGACCTCCCACAGGGTCTTGTTCGGGTCGATGCCACCACGGTCCTGGTCGACGTAGGAGATGTCGACCGTCTCACCGATGCGCAGATCGCCACCGTCGAGCGGTTCCTTGCCCACGATGGTCTTGAACAGGGTGGTCTTACCCACACCGTTCGGGCCGATGATGCCCACGATGCCGTTGCGCGGCAGGGTGAAGCTGAGGTTGTCGATCAGGAGACGCCCGTCGAAACCCTTCTGCAGTTTCGCGGCGTCGATGACCTGCGCGCCCAGGCGCGGACCGACCGGAATCTGGATTTCTTCGAAGTCGAGCTTGCGGGTGCTTTCGGCCGCGGTGACCATTTCTTCGTAGCGGGCCAGGCGGGCCTTGGACTTCACCTGACGGCCCTTGGCGTTGGATCGCACCCACTCGAGCTCGTCGGCGAGGCGACGGCTGAGCTTGGCGTCCTTCTTGCCCTGCACGAGCAGACGTTCCTGCTTCTTCTCCAGGTACGTGGAGTAGTTGCCCTCGTAGGGGTACAGGTGACCGCGGTCGATTTCCGCGATCCACTCGGCGACGTGGTCGAGAAAGTACCGGTCGTGAGTGACGGCGAGCACTGCGCCGGGGTACTTGGCGAGGTGCTGCTCCAACCACAACACACTTTCGGCGTCGAGGTGGTTAGTGGGCTCGTCCAGCAGCAGCAGGTCAGGCTTCTGCAGCAGCAGTTTGGTCAGCGCCACGCGGCGCTTCTCACCACCGGACAGGTTCGCCACGGAGTAATCGCCCGGGGGCGTGCGCAGCGCATCCATGGCCTGCTCCAGCTGGGAGTCGAGGTCCCAGGCGTCGGCGGCGTCAATGGCTTCCTGCAGCACACCCATTTCTTCCAGGAGGGCGTCGAAATCGGCGTCGGGCTCCGCGAGGGCCAGGCTGATCTCGTTGAAACGGTCGACCTTCGCCTTGATCGGGCCGACACCTTCCTGCACGTTTTCCAGCACGGTCTTGCTTTCGTCGAGCTGCGGCTCCTGCATCAGGATGCCGACGGTGTAGCCGGGCGACAGCCGGGCCTCACCGTTGCTCGGGGTGTCCAGCCCGGCCATGATCTTGAGGATCGTGGACTTTCCGGCGCCGTTGGGGCCGACCACACCGATCTTCGCGCCGGGGTAGAACGACATCGTGACGTCGTCGAGAATGAGCTTTTCGCCGATAGCCTTGCGGGCTCGGACCATTGAGTAAATAAATTCGGCCATAGTGGTTACCAGTCTATTTGGCGGGTGGTGCCCACGAGACACGTTCCCGAGGCGAGCAGGGGGGTGACGGCGCTGTGATACCCGCCGCTGGCGGGGCCGTCCTGGCCGATGAGGCACTCCCCGTTGAAGCGCACGGAGAACTGGATGGTGTCGGCGGCGAGGTCCACGTGGGTGCGATCGAAGGTGACTTCCATCTGCGTCTTGTCAAAACCGTGCGCGACCAGAGCGTCCACAAAGGCCCGCCCGTCAACGCCGGCCCGGGTGGCGGCGGCCAGGTCGAAGAAGGCCTGGTTGTCGGCGGCACTGGTCTCGGGCTGCAGGGTCGGAGCCGGCTCAGCGGTCGGCTGCGCGGCATCCGCTTCAGTGGCTGGCGACGTTGCGGCCGGCGACGCGGGCGGCGCCGTGTCGGTACCCGCGGTGCAGGCGGCCAGTGTGAGAGTCAGGGCTAGGCCTATGCTCACCATCGCGGCCGTACGGCGGGGTGCGGTGATGTTGCCACCCCTGCCTGTCGGTGTTACCGGGCGCACGTGTGTTCCTCCCCGTGACCGCAGTTGCGGCCACGGGTTCAAGTCTACGGGGCGCCTCTAGAGCAGGTACTGCGAATAGGACTTGCGGATCTTGTTGACCTTGGGCACGGCGACGGCCATGCAGTAGCCCTGGCCCGGGTTCTTGGCGAAGAAGTCCTGGTGGTAGTCCTCAGCGACGTGGTAGACACCCAGCGGTTCAATCGTCGTGACGATGCTCTCTCCCCACCATTCGACTGCGCGGGTGCGCGCGGTCTCGAACAGCTCACGCTGCTCGTCGTCGCTGTAGAACATGGCCGACCGGTACTGGGTTCCGGTGTCGTGGCCCTGCCGGTTGAGCTGGGTGGGGTCATGCAGGGTGAAGAAGACGTCGAGAATGACGCTGGCTGGAATGACCTCCGGATCGAAGGTCACCGCGACGGCTTCGGCGTGACCTGTGCGTCCCGTGCAGACCGATTCGTAGTCCGGGTGCGGCGTGCTGCCACCGGTGTAGCCCGACACGACGTCGCTCACCCCGCGTAGCACCCGATACACGGCGTCGAGACACCAGAAACATCCACCTGCGACCACAAAAGTTTGCATGCCGAAAGCCTAACTCCGTGACCTTCCGTGCCGCTGGGAGCAGACGGGCGGTCGGGTCGGCGGCCTCGTCGGCGCGCCATGTGCGGGGCGTGTCGGTGGCTCTGGATAGCGTGTGCCAGAGCACTCCCGATCGACTGAACCGGAGGACACGATGCCCACCCAACAGACCCGCACCCTCGCGTTCGTTCCTGTTCGAGACGGCCTGTGGAGGGTCATTGGCCGTTCCGGCGCCGTGCTCGGACACGTGGAGCGTGTGCTCACCCGCGACGGCGAGCGTTTTCAGGCCCGACGCCTCATCGCGGGGACCGTGTTGCGAGTTCTCGGAGAATTCTGCTGCAGACGCGAAGCCGAGGACTGTTTTCGCTGATGTCAGGGCACGCCGGGCGTGTTGCCCCGAAATGGGCACAGAGGCCGGTAATGTGCCGGTCATGCAGTGGTTGAATTCTTTCGTCGACTGGCTCACCGCAGCCAGCACCCAGCCCGTCTTTTTCAGCGCGCTGGTCGTCCTGTTCGCGATTGTCGTGGCCAGCGTGCTGTCCGCGTGGATCTCACGCGCAGCCATGCGCGGTGTACTAGCCCAGCGCGATCGGGAGACCAAGGCTGCGGCCATCGGTACCCTCATCGATGCCGCCACCGAGGCATCCGTCTGGAATTCCCTCACCCCGCAGGAGCAGGTCATGAGCGACCGTGCCGTGGGGCAGGCGGATATTCAACTGCGTCTGCTGCCGATCAAGGGTTCCGGCATTGCCGCAAACTGGGCCGCGAACCAGCTCGCCGACCTGAAGCGCACCTCGGCAACGTTCGGGTACCAGCTGGAACCGGCTCTCATAGAGTTTCGCGACCGTCTGATCGACTGGCAGAACAAGCCGGGACGCGCCCGCAAGGCATTTCAAGCCGACCTCGACCGGTGGAAGACCCAGAACGCCGGCTCGGAGAAGACCCAGGTCGCCGACCAGGACGCCTGGGTCGCGCAGCAGCACCACGACAAGTACGCTGCCCCGGCGTTCACGCCCATCGCGCCCACGCCGAGCCGCACGCAGACGGCGTACCCCGCCAACCCGGCGAACCCGTCGACCGAAACACAGCGTCTGCTCGACGACGTGAATGCCCTTGAGGTGCGCGGATCCGACCCGACGATTCGCCCGGCCGCAACCTCGTAGCGGAGCCGCTCAGACCGCGACGACGACCGGTTCGCGCCACCACTGGTCAAACATCGACGCCGGCACCTGGCGTTTGTGCTCCGTGTTGCGGTAACGCGTTTCGATAGCGTCAGCGACCGTGTCGTCGACCTGGCGTCCTTCGAGAAAATCGTCGATGTTCTCGT
Organism: Actinomycetales bacterium; assembly: GCA_038208655.1. Lineage (GTDB taxonomy): Bacteria > Actinomycetota > Actinomycetes > Actinomycetales > Microbacteriaceae > Cryobacterium. Next base: position 888 of record JBBQYN010000137.1, on the reverse strand, counting down.
AGCTCAGTCCCAGGTTCGCCTCGTCGGTCTGACCCGGATCGTGGTCGAGCAGGTCGGCCGTGGGCTGCTTCTCGTACAACCGTTCCGGAGCACCGAGGTACTGCAGCAGGGCTCGACCCTGACGCTTGTTGAGCCCGGTGAGCGGCAGGATATCGGTGCCGCCGTCACCGTACTTGGTGAAGAACCCGGTCACGGCTTCCGCGGCATGGTCTGTGCCCACCACAAGTAGGTTCTGCTGGCCGGCCAGGGCATACTGCGCGATCATGCGTGAGCGCGCCTTCACGTTTCCCTTGGTGAAGTCGCTCATCGGCACTCCGGCGCTGTCGCTGTATTCCGATTCGAACCCGTCCACGGCGCGAGCGATGTTGAACACCACGGACGCGGGCGGAGCGATGAAGTCCAGGGCGAGTTGGGCGTCCGCTTCGTCATGTTGCACGTTGTACGGCAACCGTACGGCCATGAACGTGGCGGTGTGCCCCTGCTCGGCGAGCTCGGCCACGGCGAGGGAGCAGAGGCGGCCGGCAAGGGAGGAGTCCTGCCCTCCACTGATGCCCAGCACGAAGCCCTGGGACCCCGTGCGGATCAGGTAATCCTTGAGAAACTGAACCCGGCGCAGCACTTCGGCGGCGGGATCAACGGACGGGGAGACATTGAGTTCGGCGATGATGCGCGCCTGAAGTTCTCGCATACTCCAATCTAGCAACGCTCACCGTAGCGCGCTGAGATTGGGCCGCACTCTCACGATGTTCCCGGTGCCCCCGGTAGGAATCGAACCTACGACAAGCGGATTAGAAGGCCGCTGCTCTATCCACTGAGCTACGGGGGCAGTACGTGTCGCAGACACGCCTGTCTACGATACAGCAGCCCCCGGTGTGCCGAGGTCGCGGC
>JBBQYN010000136.1:0-6681 GCA_038208655.1 Actinomycetales bacterium | reverse complement strand
TAGGCAACGCCCGGGTGACGCAGGGCCTGGGCGAAAGCCTGACGGAACTGATCTGGAGTTTTGCTCCCCCGGCCCGGGCGCACCGGTTGCGCTCGCTGAGCGAGGTTCCCGCGATCACGCCGGAGGCTTCGGAGCTGAGCGCGGAACTGCGCGCCCGGGGATACCGGTTCATCGGACCGACGACGTGTTACGCACTCATGCAGTCGGCTGGACTCGTCGACGACCACCTGGCGGGATGCCACCGGGCCGGGTAGCTTCGGTGCGGCGTACGCGGCGCGGACGACGCGGCGGGGTCGACATAGCGGGGTCAGGGGCCGAGCAGGCCGAGGGCCGCTACGGCGTCACGCTCGGCGACGAGTTCGGCGACGGATGCGTCGATGCGGGTTCGCGAGAAGTCGTCGACCGCGAGACCCGGCTCAATGACCCAGCGGCCGTTGACACTGCGCACCGGGAACGAGCTGACCAGTCCCTCAGGCACCCCATAGGATCCATCCGACACGACGCCGGCCGAGGTCCAGGTGGAGCCGGTCCCCGACACCCAGTCACGCATGTGGTCCAGGGCTGCTCCGGCCGCCGACGCGACAGACGACCCGCCGCGCACGGCGATGATCTCGGAACCACGGTTCGCGACCCGCGGAATGAACTCCCCCGCCAGCCAGGCCTCATCCACCAGGGGCCGCACGGCCACGTGCTCTCCTGCCGGGGTGAGCACGGTGGCCTGGGACACGTCGGGGTACTGGCTGGCGGAGTGATTGCCCCAAATCGTGACGCCCTGCAGGTCGGCGACCGAGACCGGATGCCCCAGCGTGTCGGTCAGGCGCAGTGCCAGTTGGGCCAGGGCCCGATTGTGGTCCAGCCGGGTCATGGCGGTGAACCGTTCCGCGGGAATATCGGGGGCATGGCTGCGGGCGATCAGGGCGTTGGTGTTGGCCGGATTGCCCACCACGAGCACCCGCACATCGTCTGCCGCGCCGGCGTTGAGCGCGGCGCCCTGGGGCCCGAAGATGCGACCGTTGGCGGCGAGCAGGTCGGCGCGTTCCATCCCCGGCCCGCGCGGTCGGGATCCCACGAGCAGCGCCACGTTCACGCCGTCGAAGGCGACGGCGGGGTCATCCGTCACCGTGACGGTGCCCAGCAGCGGTGAGGCCGTGTCGGAGAGTTCCAGTGCGGTGCCCTCGGCCGCGTTCACGCCCTGCGGGATTTCCAGCAGCCGCAGGTTCACCGGGGTGTTTTGGCCGAGCAGTTGCCCGGAGATGATACGAAAGAGCAGGGCGTATCCGATCTGCCCGCCGGCTCCGGTCACGGTCACGTTTACGGCGGGAGTCTTCACCCCGCAACCCTATCGACCCCCAGGCCCAGCCGCATCCCCGCGAACACGGCACACGGCACACGATGCAGGTGCTCAGACGGTGGTCCTCCGACGCTGGGTGTTCAGACCACGAGCGTGACGGCATCCGCGGCAGTGTGACGCAGGTCAAAACCGGCCGAGGTCGCCCAGCCGCACAGTTCGGCGACCGTCTCGAAATGGGCACCGTTCTGAAGGAGCGCCCGGGTGAGCAGGCCCTTGGCGGTCTTGTTGAAGTGGTTCAGGGCGCGGGTGTGTCCGTCGCTTCCCAGCGTGACCACGTGCAGGAACACGGAGTTCGGGCGCACCGGAGCACGTCCGAGGGCGACGTACCCCTGCGAACGGCAGTCGAGGATCAGTCCGTCGGTGGCCGCGAACACGTCGGCGATCGCGGTGCCCCAGTGTTGTTTAAGGGCATGGTCGGGGATGCGGGAGTCGTGCGAGAGCCGGTACGCGGGGATCGGGTTCAGGGCCCCGAGCGGGCCGAACAGGGCCGAGTGCACGATCAGGCTGTCCCCGGCGAATGCCCGTTCTGCCGGTGACAGCGTGGCGGCATCCAGGGCGTCGAACAGCACGCCGGTATAGCGGTCCAAGGCCGGCATGGCGGCAGAGCTGAGCAGCTGCCGGTTTCGCTCGATTTCTGCGGCCTGCGTGCGTCCCAGTTTCAGCGCCGCCATGGCCGTGTCGGTGTGCTTGGAGATGCGCACCAACGCCTTCGCGAGCGGCCGGCGCCGCGTGTTCAGCTCCGGGTAGGACAGTGCCGCCCAGTCCAGGCGCACAAAACCGCCGCCGGAGCGTTTAGTCTCCGACGGCGGTATGAGTACGAGCATGTGGTGCGGGTAACCGGTTCTCTTGGGTGACGCTAGACCAGAGCGGCCGAGCGCGCCACGATCGTGACGATGTTGTTGTCGACGGACAGGAATCCGTCGTCAGCTTCCGCCACAATCTTGGTGCCATCGACCAGCGTCACGCGCACTTCACCGGCACCGAGGATGGCGAGCATCGGCTCGTGATCCACGAGGATTCCGATTTCACCCTCGATGGTGCGAGCGATGACCATCGTCGCTTCGCCGGACCACACCTGGCGGTCCGCCGAGACGACACTGACCGTAAGCGTTGCCATGCTTTAGCCGTTCTCTTTCTGAATCTGAGCCCACTTCTCTTCGACGTCGTTGATGCCACCGACGTTGAAGAAAGCCTGCTCGGCCACGTGGTCGAAGTCACCGTTGGAGATTGCGGTGAAGGCTTCGATGGTGTCCTTGAGGGGAACCGTGGAGCCTTCAACACCGGTGAACTTCTTCGCCATGTAGGTGTTCTGCGAGAGGAACTGTTGGATGCGACGGGCACGGGACACCGTGACCTTGTCTTCTTCAGAGAGCTCGTCAACACCGAGGATCGCGATGATCTCCTGGAGTTCCTTGTTCTTCTGCAGAATCGCCTTGACGCGCACGGCCGTGTTGTAGTGATCGGCGCCCAAGTAGCGGGGGTCGAGGATACGGCTGGTCGAGGTGAGCGGGTCGACGGCCGGGTACAGGCCCTTCGACGCGATCTCACGAGACAGCTCGGTCGTGGCGTCGAGGTGGGCGAACGTGGTCGCCGGTGCCGGGTCGGTGTAGTCGTCGGCGGGAACGTAGATCGCCTGGAGGGAGGTGATCGAGTGGCCACGGGTCGACGTGATGCGCTCCTGCAGGATGCCCATCTCGTCGGCGAGGTTCGGCTGGTAACCCACGGCGGACGGCATGCGGCCGAGCAGGGTGGACACTTCGGAACCGGCCTGGGTGAAGCGGAAGATGTTGTCGATGAAGAGCAACACGTCCTGCTTCTCCACGTCGCGGAAGTACTCCGCCATCGTGAGGGCGGAGAGGGCGACGCGCAGACGCGTTCCCGGCGGCTCGTCCATCTGGCCGAACACGAGGGCGGTCTTGTCGAAGACTCCGGCCTCTTCCATCTCGGCGATGAGGTCGTTGCCCTCACGGGTACGCTCGCCGACTCCGGCGAACACGCTCACTCCACCGTGGTCCTGCGCAACGCGCTGGATCATTTCCTGGATCAGAACGGTCTTGCCCACGCCGGCGCCGCCGAAGAGGCCGATCTTTCCACCCAGCACATACGGGGTGAGAAGGTCGATGACCTTGATGCCGGTTTCGAACAGCTGAGTCTTGGACTCGAGCTGGTCGAAGGGCGGCGGCTTGCGGTGGATGGGCCAGCGCTCGGTGATCTCGATCTTCTCGCCGGGCTCGGCGTTGAGCACATCACCGATGACGTTGAAGACCTTGCCCTTGGTCACGTTTCCGACGGGAACAGTGATGGGGCTGCCGGTGTCGCGAACTTCCTGGCCGCGGACGAGTCCGTCGGTCGGGTTCAGTGCGATGGCGCGCACGAGGTCGTCGCCGAGGTGCAGGGCGACCTCAAGGGTGATCACTGTCGACTTGTCACCGATGGTGATGGTGGTCTTCAGGGCGTTGTAGATGCCGGGGATCGAGTCATGCGGAAACTCGATGTCGACAACGGGGCCGGTGACGCGTGCGATACGGCCAACAGAGCCGGCCGTATCCTCCGCGTGGACTGGCGCAGTCGCGGTGTCAGTCATTGCTCTCTCTTCTCTGGTTACTTCTTAGCGGATGAGAGCGCATCGGCCCCACCCACGATCTCGGAAATCTGCTGGGTAATCTCGGACTGACGCGCGTTGTTGGACAGGCGGGTGAAGTCCGTGATGAGCTTGTCCGCGTTGTCGCTGGCCGATTTCATGGCCTTCTGGCGACTCGCGTGCTCGGATGCCGCTGACTGCAGCATCGCGTTGAACAGGCGGCTCTCGATATACACCGGGAGCAGACCGTCCAAAACCGTTTCGACCTCGGGTTCGAACTCGTACAGCGGCAGAACCTGCGCGGCCGACGGTTCCTCGATGCCTTCGACGACCTCGAGGGGAAGCAGTCGCACGACCTCGGGAACCTGAGTGACCATGCTCACGAAGCGGTTGTAGACGATGTGAATCTCATCGACGCCGCCGTCTTCGTAGTCGCGCAGGAAGGTGGAGAGCAGCGCGTCGCCGATCTCCTTGGCCGTTTCAAACTTCGGCTGGTCGGTTCCGCCGGTCCACACACGCTCGGAGGCGCGGTTGCGGAAGGCGAAGTAGGCGATGGCTTTGCGCCCGACGAGGAAGTAAGTGACGTCCTTGCCCTGGCTGCGCAGCAGCTCGCTGAGTTCCTCGGCGGCACGCAGCACCTGGGAGCTGAAGGCTCCCGCGAGTCCGCGGTCCGAGGCGAAGATGACCACCGCGGCGCGGTTGATCTGGGCCGGTTCGGTCGTCAGCAGGTGATCCACGTTCGAATACGTGGCAACGGCCGATACGGCTCGCGTGACTGCACGCGAATACGGGGTGGACGCAGCGACTCGCGCCTGCGCCTTTTGAATGCGCGAGGCGGAGATCAGCTCCATGGCCCGAGTGATCTTCTTAGTCGTCTGGGCAGACTTGATTTTCTGCCGGTAGACCCGAAGTTGCGCTCCCATGTGTCTCCTGTGCTTCCTTGTCTATCGGTGAGTGTGACTGGCGTGACGCGGCAGGCCCGGCGGGGCCGGGCCTGCCGAGACGCTAGCGGCGGTGCTTGACGATCTTTTCCTGGTTCACTTCTTCGGCAGCGATGGCCGTGAAGGTTTCCTTGCCGACCGAGGCGAGCGCTTTGCCCTCGCCGGTCTGGAATTCCTGCTTGAACTTGTCGACTTCGGTCGTGAGCGAGGCCACGGTCTCATCGGACAGCACGTTGGTTTCCTTGAGCGTGGACAGCACCGTGGTGGTGCGGCCGAGGAACTCGAGAAGTTCACGTTCGAAACGCAGCACGTCGGGGATCGGAACCTCGTCGAGCTTGCCGTTGATGCCGGCCCAGATGGAGACGACCTGCTCCTCGACGGGGTACGGCGAGTACTGCGGCTGACGCAGCAGCTCCGTGAGGCGGGCGCCTCGGGCGAGCTGGCGACGGCTGGTCGCGTCGAGGTCGGATGCGAACATCGCGAAGGCCTCGAGGGACCGGTACTGCGCCAGTTCCAGCTTCAGCGTGCCGGAGACCTTCTTGATCGACTTCACCTGGGCGTCACCACCGACGCGGGACACCGAGATGCCTACGTCAACGGCGGGGCGCTGGTTTGCGTTGAAGAGATCGGACTGCAGGAAGATCTGGCCGTCGGTGATCGAGATCACGTTGGTCGGGATGTACGCCGCAACGTCGTTGGCCTTGGTCTCGATGATCGGCAAGCCGGTCATCGATCCGGCGCCCATGGCGTCGGACAGCTTCGCGCAACGCTCCAGCAGGCGGGAGTGCAGATAGAAGACGTCTCCGGGGTACGCTTCGCGTCCCGGCGGGCGACGCAGCAGCAGCGACACGGCGCGGTAGGCCTCGGCCTGCTTGGACAGGTCATCGAAGACGATGAGCACGTGCTTGCCGGCGTACATCCAGTGCTGGCCGATGGCTGAACCTGTGTACGGGGCGAGGTACTTGAAACCGGCGGGGTCCGAAGCGGGGGCGGCGACGATGGTGGTGTACTCCATCGCTCCGGCGTCTTCGAGGGCACCCTTCACCGAAGCGATGGTGGAACCCTTCTGACCAATGGCGACGTAGATGCAGCGAACCTGCTTCGTCGTGTCGCCGGACTCCCAGTTGGCCTTCTGGTTGATGATGGTGTCGATCGCGATGGCGGTCTTACCGGTCTGGCGGTCACCGATGATGAGCTGGCGCTGGCCGCGGCCGATCGGGATCATGGCGTCGATGGCCTTGATTCCGGTCTGCATGGGCTCGTGCACGCTCTTGCGGTCCATGACGCCGGGAGCCTGCAGCTCGAGGGCACGACGGCCTTCGGTCGCAATCTCGCCGAGACCGTCGATGGGGGCGCCGAGCGGGTCGACGACACGGCCGAGGTAGCCGTCGCCGACGGGTACGGAGAGGACCTCGCCAGTGCGGTGCACCTCCATGCCTTCGACGATGCCGCCGAACTCACCGAGCACGACAACACCGATCTCATCTTCGTCGAGGTTCTGGGCCAGGCCCAGGGTGCCGTCGGCGAATTTGATGAGCTCGTTGGCCATCACGCCGGGGAGTCCCTCAACGTGTGCGATTCCGTCGCCGGCGGTGGTGACGTAGCCGATCTCGGTGGTGGAGGTCTTGTTCGGCTCGTAGGACTTCACGAAGTCCTGGAGAGCGTCGCGGATCTCATCGGGGCTGATCGTTAGTTCTGCCATCATCTTCCCTTTTCTGTACGGCTGTACAGGTTCTGTCTGTTCGAGACTGACGTCTCAACGTTTGTGGTGTTGCGAGCTTCCGTCTATAACCAACGCATCAGCGAGC
>JBBQYN010000135.1:0-6695 GCA_038208655.1 Actinomycetales bacterium | reverse complement strand
GGGTCGCGGACTTTCACCGCCGGTTCGGATTTACACCGACCCCGGAGCACGTTCTTACTCTCTGTTATAACTCAACAAGACCGGTGCTGAGTAATTCCCGGTCACATCCGTTCATGTGAGATTGCTTCAGGCTGGTCCCGGCAGGTCCAGCAAGGCCCGCGCCGTGCCCTCGTCGAGGAACAGGTCGGTGATCAGATCGGCCTTGAGGGCGCCGGTGAGGCTGGCCAGTTTGGAACTGCCCGAGACCACGCAGATGCGGCGCGGGGTGCGGCGCAGCACCGCGAAGTCGGGGCCGCTGCTGCGGTCGTTCAGGGCGATGCCCTCGGTGCCGCCGTCGGCGCGGAAGAACACCGTGGCGACGTCGCCGACCACGCCGGCCTCGCTGAGAATGTCGTAGTCGGACTGGTCGAGGTAGCCGCCGGCGTAGACATGGCTGGTCACCTCGGAGAAGGGGGAGCCCAGGCCGAACAGGGCCACGTCCATGCGGCCCTGAATTTCGAGCAGCCGGCTGACGCTGCGTTCGCGCCAGAGGGCCTGCTTGGTGCCGGGGTCGTCGAAGAAGGCCGGCACCGGGAACTGCTGAACGTGCGCGCCGAAGGCGGCGCCGAACCGGCCGAGGATCTCACTCGCGTAGGCGAGGCCGGTGGTGCGCATGTTCCCGGCGCCGTTGAGCTGCACAATCTGGGAGTTGTGGGTGGCCTTGGGGGTCACGTGCCGGCTGATCGCGTTCATGGTGGAGCCCCAGGCCACGCCGAGGGTCATGTTGGAATCGAAGTACTGGCCGAGAATTCGTGCAACCGACAGGGCGACTCGTTCGAGGCGGTCCACGTCGCTGGCGTTGTCGGGCACCGGCACGACGTGCGCGGTCACGTGGAAGCGTTCCAAAATCTCCTTCTCCAGCCGGCTGGGCGCGTCGAGCGGCGAGCGAATCTGGATGTCGACCAGGCCGGTGGAGCGGGCGTGGCTGAGCAGGCGGGACACCGAGGACCGGGAGGTGTGCAATTCCTGGGCGATGGCATCCATCGTGAGGTCCTGCATGTAATACAGGTGCGCGGCGGTCAGCGCGTCACGTGCCCGCTCGGCCGAGCCGCGGTCCTCGTCGGGTGCCATGATGCTCCTTGCACGTATGTTCACAGATGGTGAGAAATTGTGTAGACCTGTCAGGATGTATTCAATTACATGGGACGGCCGAGTGCAACCTTGGTCGGCAAAAACCAAAGTCCCGGCTACCAGCAGAAGGTGAGTGACCAATGCAGCTCAACACATCGACCCAGGCTCTTCAGGACCGTCCGCAGGCAAAGGTGCTCATCATCGGCGCCGGCATCAACGGCATCGCCACCTTCCGCGATCTCGTACTGCAGGGCGTGGACGTGGCCATCGTGGACCGCGGGGACTTCGTCTCCGGCGCATCCGCTGCTTCAAGCCACATGATTCACGGTGGCGTGCGCTACCTCGAAAACGGCGAGTTCCGCCTGGTGAAGGAATCCGTCACCGAGCGCAACGGCCTGCTCAAGATCGCCCCGCACTACGTGAAGCCGTTGCAGACCACCATCCCGATCTTCTCCACCTTCTCCGGTGTCTTCGCCGCACCGATGCGGTTTCTCACCCACAAGCAGGGCAAGAAGCACGTGGAACGCGGCGCCATGCTCATCAAAATCGGCATGATGATCTACGACTCCTTCTCCCGCGATGGCGGAACGGTGCCCCGTCACGAGTTCAAGGGCCGCGCCAAGGCGCTCGCCACGATGCCCCAGCTCAACCCCGACGTGAAGTACACCGCCACCTACTACGACGCCGCCATGCACGACCCGGAGCGCCTCGCCCTCGACGTGCTGCGTGACGGCCTCGACACCGGCGCCCACGCCCGTTCCGCGAACTACGTCGAAGCCGTCGGGATGGACGAGAACGGCGTGCTGCTGCGCGACGCGGTCACCGGCGCCGAGTTCAGCTTCGCCGCCGACATCGTGGTGAACACCTCAGGACCGTGGACCGACCTCACCAACCAGGCCCTCGGCCAGGGCAGCACCTTCATGGGCGGCACCAAGGGCTCCCACGTGGTGCTCGACAACCCGGAACTGCTCGCTGCGACCGGCGGCCGGGAGATCTTCTTCGAGCACCAGGACGGCCGCATCGTGCTGATCTACCCGCTCAAGGGCAAGGTACTCGTGGGCACCACCGACCTCGAGCACAACATGACAGACCCGATCCGGGTAACCGAACCCGAAATCGACTACTTCTTCGACCTGATCAAGACGGTGTTCCCCACCATCGCCGTCAACCGTGCACAGATCGTCTTCCGCTTCTCGGGCGTGCGCCCGTTGCCGCGCCACGACGACGAAGCCCCCGGATTCGTCAGCCGCGACTACCGCATCGAGTCGGCGCCGCTGCAGAAGCGCGCCGGCACCCTGCTCAGCCTCGTCGGCGGCAAGTGGACCACGTTCCGTGCTCTCGCCGAGAACCTCAGTGACGACATCCTCAAGCTGATCGGGCAGACCCGCACCGTGTACACCGAGGGCCTGGCCATCGGCGGTGGCAAGGGCTTCCCGGCGACGGATGCCGCGTTGCGGGTCTGGGTGACCAGCCACGGCGATGAGGTGGGCCGGGACCGCGCGAGCGCCCTGCTGGCCCGCTACGGCACCCGCGCCGCCGACGTGATCGACTTCCTCACCGACACGACCGCGACCGCTGACGCCCCGCTCGTGCACGCGCCGGACTATAGCCGACGGGAGATCGAGTACCTCGCGGCCACGGAGTCCGTCGTACGCCTGATCGACGTGCTGCTTCGCCGCACCAGCATCGCCTTCGTGGGCGACGCGAGCACCGAGCTGATTGAGGAGCTCTCCAGCGTCGTGGCGCCGGTTCTGGGCTGGGACGAGGCCCGCCGGGCCAGCGAGATCGATTTGGCCCGCGGCATCCTCACGGATGTGCACGGCATCAGCCTGACCCCGCTGGCCGCCGGAACCCCCGCGGGCATTTAGCATTCTGCGCTGCCCTGGCGGCTCGGATCTGCACGAACGTGCAGCGAATCGGGGCCACCGGGGCAGTCTGCGCAGTTACGGTCTTAACAGCAAGCAAGTTCACAGCTTCGTGGAACTGCGGTTTTATGCACACAATGAAAGGTCAACGTGGACAACATCGGTGTAGTTATGCTTTCGGAGGTTGTGGGAACAGCCATTCTCATCCTCCTCGGCTGTGGCGTGGTCGCCAACGTCGCTCTGGCCCGCACCAAGGGCTTCGGTGCCGGCTTTCTCATGGTCACCATCGGCTGGGGCCTCGCCGTCTACGCCGGTGTCATCGCCGCGTACAACTCCGGCGCCCACCTGAACCCGGCCGTCACGATTGGACTGGTCACCTCGGGGGCCACCGAATTCGGGGCTGGAGTGCCCGTGAATTTCCTCTCGGTGATGGCCTACATCTCCGCGCAGATGATCGGTGCGATCATCGGTGCGACGCTCGTCTGGCTGGCCTACAAGCAGCACTTCGATGATGAACCCGAAGCGGCCAATAAGCTCGGCGTCTTCTCGACAGGACCGGCCATTCGCAGCTACGGCTGGAACCTCGTCACCGAGATCATCGGCACCTTCGTTCTCGTCTTCGTCGTGATCGGCTTTGGCCGTAACGGTGACGCCGGCGGACTCGCGGCCCTCGGCGCCCTGCCGGTCGCCCTACTCGTGATCGTGATCGGTACCTCCCTCGGTGGACCGACCGGTTACGCCATCAACCCGGCCCGTGACCTCGGCCCGCGCATCGCGCACTTCCTGCTGCCCATCAAGGGAAAGGGCAGCTCGGACTGGAGCTACTCCTGGGTTCCCGTCGTGGGCCCGCTGATCGGTGGCGCACTCGCCGGTGTCGCGTCGATCGCGCTGCTGCCCGTTCTCGCCTGACCCGCCGCAGCATAGCTTCACCTGATTGACTTGTAGTACCTGCTCACCACGCACACACCATCGAAACAAAGGAGTTCACCATGGCCAAGTACGTTCTCGCCATTGACCAGGGCACGACCAGCACCCGCGCCATCATCTTCGACAAGTCCGGCTCGATCGTCTCCACCGGCCAGCTCGAGCATGACCAGATTCTGCCGCGTGCCGGCTGGGTCGAGCATGACCCCAAGCAGATCTGGGACAACACCCGTGAGGTCATCGGTCAGGCGCTGGCCAAGGCCAACCTCACCCGGCACGACATTGAGTCGGTCGGCATCACCAACCAGCGTGAGACCGCGGTGGTCTGGGACAAGAACACCGGCGTGCCCGTGTACAACGCCATTGTCTGGCAGGACACCCGCACCCAGGACATCGTTGACCGCCTTGCGGCCGACGGCGGCGTGGAGCGTTTCAAAAAGACCGTGGGCCTGCCGCTGGCCACGTACTTCTCCGGAACCAAGATCGTCTGGATTCTCGAAAACGTCGAGGGTGCCCGCGAAAAGGCCGAGGCCGGCGACCTGCTGTTCGGCACCACCGACAGCTGGGTGCTGTGGAACCTCACCGGCGGCATCGAGGGCGGCGTGCACGCCACCGACGTCACCAACGCCAGCCGCACCATGTTCATGGACCTCAAGACGCTGCAGTGGGACGACGAGATTCTCGCCGCGTTCGACGTGCCCAAGTCGATGCTGCCCGAGATCAAGTCCTCCTCCGAGGTTTACGGCATCATCAGCACCCACAGCCTGCTGCGCGAGGTGCCCGTCGCCGGCATCCTCGGTGACCAGCAGGCCGCCACGTTCGGTCAGGCCGCGTTCGACAAGGGCGAGGCCAAGAACACCTATGGCACCGGTAACTTCCTGATCTTCAACACCGGCACCGACATCATCGAGTCCAAGAACGGCCTGCTCACCACGGTCGGGTACAAGCTCGGCGACCAGCCCACCCACTACGCCCTGGAAGGATCCATCGCGGTCACCGGGTCGCTCGTTCAGTGGATGCGCGACCAGCTCGGCCTGATCAAGGACGCCTCCGAGATCGAGAAGCTGGCCAAGACGGTCGACGACAACGGTGGCGCCTACTTCGTGCCGGCGTTCTCGGGACTGTTCGCGCCGCACTGGCGCTCGGATGCCCGCGGCGCGCTGGTCGGACTGACCCGCTACGTGAACAAGGGCCACATCGCCCGGGCCGCGCTCGAGGCCATCGCGTACCAGACCCGTGAGGTCATCGACGCGGTCAACGCCGACTCCGGCGTGCCGCTGACCGAGCTCAAGGTGGACGGCGGCGCAACCGCCAACGACCTGCTCATGCAGTTCCAGGCCGACATCCTGGGCGTGCCTGTGGTGCGCCCGGTCGTGGCCGAGACCACCGCGCTGGGCGCGGCGTACGCGGCCGGCCTGGCCGTGGGTTTCTGGAGCGGACTGGACGACCTGCGTGCGAACTGGCAGGAAGACGCCCGCTGGGAGCCGGCGATGGACACCGCCGAGGCCGACCGCCTGATGCGCAACTGGAAGAAGGCCGTCACCAAGACCCTGGACTGGGTCGACGACGACGTGCGCTAACCCCGGTCTCAGCACCCGCAGCACCCGCAGCATCCGTCTCACCGCACTAACACCCGCACTACCGCACTGACACTGACACTGACACCGACAGCCCGGCCCGCCCCGCGAGCCGGGCTGTCGTGTGCCCGCCCCGCCCCGCCCCGCCCCGCATGCCCGCCCTCGCCAGCTCAGCTCCCGCTCCCGCCCCGGCTGACCTTGTGGCGAATTCAGGAAATCCGGGTGAGCCTGCTCCGAGCCAGGCGGGGGCATTATGTTCTGGCCGACACGGACCGTCACACCCTCGAAGCCGTCCGGGTGGGAGGAAAGGTGGGCTGCATCTCAGCGGCAGGGGATGCGGGGGTATTCGCCTTCGACGACACCTTCAGTCACATTCATCTCGACGCGAACGCCTCCCGATTGCGCACCCCGCACGATCGGTTTCAACGCCTCGGTCCACACAATCGACAGGGCATCGAATTGCACTGGGACAGACTGCTGCAGCCGACGGCCGGCACGGAGTTCCGGGTGGGGCTTCCGGATGCCCTCGCGCAGATAGCCCGATGCCAGGAGCCCAAATTCGTGGTGGCCTCCCTCGACAACGCCCTGCACCAGAAGCTGATCTCGGAGCGGACCCTGGCGATGATCTTCGCCTCGCTGCCGGGCGACTTACAGTATCTCCGCCCGCTGGTCGATGCCCGCAGTGAGGCCGGTCAAGAAACCGTGTCGCGACTGATCGTTCAGGCTGCGGGCTTCCATTGTGAGATTCAGGTGACCATCAACGGTGTCGGCCGGGTCGACATGCTCGTCGAGGGGTGTCTCGTCGTCGAAGCCGACAGTCGCAGGTTTCATGAGGGGTGGGAAGCTCAAGCGACAGACCGGCGCCGGGACCGTGACCTCGCCGCCCAGGAGATCATGAGCTACCGCGCTCTGTATCGAGACATCATGTTCTTCCCCGAGCGCGTGATTGCCGCCATCCGTGGGCTCCTGGCGGCTCGCAACCACTTTCGGGTCGTCATCCTCTCATCAGCACGCGGCAGCACTGACCGCCGCGACGAGCAGCTAGCGGGCGGGGAGCAGGCCGACGCGGTCGTAGGCTGCGGCGAGGGTCTCGTTGGCGACGGATGCCGCCTGCTCGGCATTCTGGGCCAGCACCCGGTCCAGCTCGGCCGGGTCATCGAGCAGTTCGGTCACCCGGGCGCGGATCGGGTCGAAGGTCTCGGCGACGACCTCCACGAGG
>JBBQYN010000134.1:0-6721 GCA_038208655.1 Actinomycetales bacterium | reverse complement strand
AGGCGGCGACGGGAAAGAACACTTCCCCGCGCACCTCCATCAGCGACGGATGCCCGGTGCCGGCGAGGCGCCGCGGGATCCCGGGCACGAAATCCACGTTTTCGGTGACGTCTTCGCCCACCACGCCGTCGCCGCGGGTGGCCGCGGACACCAGCTCCCCATTGCGGTAGCGCAGGTTGATGGCGAGGCCGTCAATTTTGAGTTCACAGAGGTAGTGCACCGGGCGGCCGGAGTTCTCGGCGACGCGGTGCGCCCAGGCCTCGAACTCCTCCCGGGAGAAGACGTTGTCGAGGCTGAGCATGCGTTCGGCGTGGGTGACCGGGTCGAACAGTGTCGTCTCCGCCCGCCCGCCGACGGTCTGGGTGGGGCTGTCCTGGCTCTGCAGCTCGGGGTGCAGCCGTTCCAGTTCGGCCAACCGCGCCACCAGAGCGTCGTACGCGGCGTCGGCGATGACGATGGTGTCACGGCCGTAGTATGCGTCGCGGGCCTCGAGGATGCGCGTGGTGATGTGCGCCGCTTCCGTGGCTGCGGCGGTCAGGCCGTCCGGGGTGGTGGCCGGGCCGGTGTCGGGCGTGGACTCAGGCATTGACCGTGGCGGCGCTGACCGGAACGGCAGGGGTGGTGACGGGCGCAGTGGAGACGGACGCTGTGGAGACGGACGCTGTGGAGACGGACGCTGCTGCAGCGTCGGCTGGCAGCGGGACTGCGCTGACGGTGCGGTCGATGGTGCACTGCCCCAGCACCCGGGTGCCGAGGTAGATCACGGCGGTCTGGCCGGGGGCGACCCCGGTCAGCGGAGACTCCGGGAGGATCTTGCATTCGAGTCGGCCGTCTTCGCCGGGCAGGATCTGCGCGATCGCCGGCTCCAGCTCGGAGTGCGCGCGAATCTGCACGTGGCAGGAGAAGGGGACCTCGGGCGTTTCCGGTGCGCGGCCCGCCCAGGTGTAGCTGAACCCGGCAATCTCCTTCACGGCGAGGGCTTCTTTCGGGCCCACGACGACGGTGTTGCTGACCGGGCGCACCTCGAGCACGAAGCGCGGTTTGCCGTCCGCGGCGGGCGTGCCGATGGACAGTCCCTTGCGCTGGCCGACGGTGAACGCTACGGCGCCCTCGTGGGTGCCGAGCTTGTTACCGTCCCGGTCGAGAATATCTCCGGTGGCCGGGGCGACGCGTTCGCCCAGCCAGCCGCGGGTGTCCCCGTCGGGGATGAAGCAGATGTCGTAGGAGTCGGGCTTGTTGGCCACGGAGAAACCGCGCTCGGCCGCTTCGGCCCGCACGATCGCCTTGGACGGGGTCGTGCCCAGCGGGAACATGGAGTGCGCGATCTGGTCGGCGGTGAGCACACCGAGAACGTAGGACTGATCCTTGGCCTCGGCGCTCGCGCGGTGCAGTTCTTTGTTGCCGTCGGCATCGGTCAGAATGCTCGCGTAGTGCCCGGTGCAGACGGCGTCGAAGCCGAGGGCGACGGCCTTTTCGAGCAGGGCGGCGAACTTGATCTTCTCGTTGCAGCGCATGCACGGGTTCGGGGTGCGGCCGGCGGCGTATTCCGCGATGAAATCGTCGACGACGTCAAGCTTGAACCGTTCGGAGAAGTCCCACACGTAATACGGGATTCCGATGATGTTCGCGGCCCGCTGGGCGTCCATGGAATCTTCCACCGTGCAGCAGCCGCGACTGCCGGTGCGTAGCGTTCCCGGCATTCGGCTCAGCGCCAAATGCACCCCGACCACCTCATGTCCCGCCTCGACCGCGCGGGCGGCTGCCACGGCGGAATCAACACCGCCACTCATTGCTGCTAAAACCTTCACCGTGCGAGTGTACTCGCCCAGCCTGACCGCGTGACGGATCAGGCCGTGACCGATCAGGCGGTGACCGATTAGGCGGTGGCCGGCCCTGTCGGGGCACGGTCGGACATTCCTGCGGCGAGGGCCTGCGCGTACGCCACCGGCAACGCCGCCAGCAGCGCGGTCACATCCGCGTCGGTGGAGGTGTGCCCCAGGGTGATGCGCAGCGCCCCACGGGACTCCACCTCGCTACGGCCCATCGCCCGCAGCACGTGCGAGGGTTCCGGCACGCCGGCCTGGCAGGCCGACCCGGTCGAGACGGAAACCCCGGCCACGTCGAGCAGGAACAGCAACGAGTCGCCCTCGCAGCCGGGAAAACTGAAGTGGGCGTTGCCGGGCAGCCGGCCGTCGGGGCTGGGATCACCGTTGAGCACGGCGCCCGGTGCCGCCTGCAGCACCCCGGCCACGACGCGGTCCCGCAACCGGGCGAGTCGTTCGTTCTCGGCGCTCGGCCCCGCCGCAGTACCGGGCTGCAGAGCGGATGCCGCCACCGCGAAGGACACCGCCGCCGCGACGTCCTGGGTTCCGCTGCGCACCTTGCGTTGCTGACCGCCGCCGTGGATCAGGGGTTCGACGGTGGTCGTGCGCCCCAGGATCAACGCACCGATCCCGACCGGGCCACCGATCTTGTGCGCCGAGACGCTCACGGCCGACACTCCGGCGTGGAACAGGGCGCGGCAGTCCACGGGGATGTACCCGTAGGCGGAGACGGCGTCCACGTGCACCGGAATCCGGTGCGCGGCGGCGAGCGCCGCGACCTCCATGACGGGCTGCACGGTGCCGACCTCGTTGTTGGCCATGATCAGACTGATCAGTGCCACGTCGGCGGGGTTGCGGTCGATGGCCGCCGCGAGGGCGACCAGGTCGATGCGGCCGACGCCGTCCAACGGAATCCACTCCACGACGGCGCCGTCGTGGCGTTCGAGCCATTCCACGGTGTCGAGGGTGGCGTGGTGCTCTCCGCTGGGAACCAGGATGCG
The DNA here is from genome assembly GCA_038208655.1 of Actinomycetales bacterium. Classification (GTDB taxonomy): domain Bacteria; phylum Actinomycetota; class Actinomycetes; order Actinomycetales; family Microbacteriaceae; genus Cryobacterium. Next base: position 3,897 of record JBBQYN010000134.1, on the reverse strand, counting down.
GGGGCGCGGCGCGCGCGCCCAGAACAGGCCCTTAATCCCGAGGTTGATGGCTTCGGTGCCGCTCCCGGTGAACACCACCTCGATGGGGTCGCAGGACAGGCTGACGGCCACCCGTTCCCGGGCTTCTTCGAGCATTCGTTTGGCATTCTGGCCCTGGCTGTGTACCGACGCGGGGTTGCCGACGACGGCCATCGCCTCGGCATAGGCGGTGATGGCCGACGGCAGCAGCGGCGTGGTCGCCGCGTGGTCCAGATAAACGCTCATACAGTCCTCGATCGGGTGAGAGTTCCGCGGGCGCCGGTCCGGGCGGCCAGAAGGTTCGGCCACGGCGGTCGACCGGAGATGGTCGGCGTGCGCGCTCACACTGATTACTCTAGAACGCATGACTTCCACCGACACCCTCCGCGATCTCGGCGTGCGGGTCACCAGCACCGGTGGCGAACTTCGCGTGTGGTCCGAAAACGCCGACACGATGGACCTGTGCATCTTCGACGACACCGACCCGAACTGGATCGTGAAGACCGTTCCCATGAAACGGAACGAGCACAGCGTCTGGATGGGCAAGAGCCGCACCCTCACGCCGGGACGCCGCTACGGCATCCGGGTCAGTGGCGCCGCCGCACCCCGCAACTCGTTCCACCCGGAGACCACCCTGATCGAACCGTACTCACGCGGACTGGTTCGGGTCGGTGCCGGGCAGTGGCAGTCCAGCGTCGTCGACGGGTACTTCGACTGGAACGGCGTGGGTAAACCGGCCGTGCCGCTGGACCACACCGTGGTCTACGAAGCCCACGTGCGCGGCATCAGCCGGCTGAACCCGGCGGTACCGCCGGCCCTGCGCGGCACCTACGCCGGGCTCGCCCACGAGTCCACCATCGCGTACCTGAAAGATCTCGGCGTGACCACGATCGAGTTACTGCCGGTGATGTCGTTCGTGTCAGAACAGCGCCTGATCAAGCAGGGTCTGATCAACTACTGGGGCTACAACACCCTCAACTTCTTTACCCCGCACGCCGACTACGCCACACAGGCCGCGCAGGCCAGCGGCCCCGAATCGGTGCTGCGCGAGTTCAAGGGCATGGTCAAGTTACTGCACGAGGCCGGCCTCGAGGTGATCCTCGACGTGGTGTACAACCACACCGCGGAGGAAGGCCCCAACGGCCCGGTCACGAGCCTGCGCGGCATCGACGAGGCCGTGTACTACCGCCAGACCGACGAGGGTTACTACATCGACGTGACCGGGTGTGGCAACACCGTGAACTTCGGCCACCCGGTGCCGTCGCGGCTGGTACTGGATTCGTTGCGGTACTGGGCCAACGACCTGCAGATCGATGGGTTTCGCTTTGACCTCGCGGTGACCCTGGGACGGGACGGCAATGTGTCATATCACCCAGAGCATCCGCTGCTCACCGAGATTCGGGACGACCCGCAGCTGGCCGATGTGAAGCTCATCGCGGAACCGTGGGACATGGGTATGAACGGCTGGCAGACGGGTAATTTCGCGCCCGGCTGGACGGAGTGGAATGACCGCTACCGGGACCGCATGCGGGACTTCTGGCTCAGCGACATTCAGAGCATGCGCACCCGCGGTTCCATGGGCAGCGGCATCGGCCGGTTCGCGACGCGGATGGCCGGGTCCAGCAACACCTTCTCCACCGAGCGTGGCCCGTTGGCGTCACTGAACTTCATCACCGCCCATGACGGATTCACGCTGGCCGACCTGACCGCGTACAACGGCAAGCACAACCTCGGCAACGGTGAATCCAACCGGGACGGCACCGACAACAACAGTTCCTTCAACCACGGTGTGGAGGGCCCGACCCGCAACCTGGAGATCCTGGCGACGCGGCGCAAGGCGATCCGCAACCTGCTGGGCACGCTGCTGCTCTCGGCGGGGGTGCCCATGATCACCGCCGGAGACGAGTTCGGCCGCAGCCAGCGCGGCAACAACAACGCCTACTGCCAGGACAGTGAGCTCACCTGGCTGAACTGGGATTTCGACGACTGGCAGAAGGACCTGCACCGGGTGTCCCGGCGGCTGCTGCAGCTGCGGCGGGAGAACCCGGCGTTGCGCCCCGTGCATTTCGGGCGTTTCGGCGAGACCACCAAAAGTGCCAGCCAGCTGGACTGGTACAACGGGGAGGGCAAGTCGATGAGCCACGACGACTGGAACTCCCCGCAGGAACGCACGCTGCAGTACATGGCCGCGAGCACCCCGGAGCACGAGGAGTTCAACCGGGTGCTGCTCGTGGTGCACGCCAGGGAGGAACCGATCACGGTGACCCTGCCCGTGCACGCGGGCGTCACGTCGTACACGCTGCTGTGGGATTCCAGCCAGGATGACCCGGGCGAGACCGCACTCGAGCATGCACCGGGTACCGCACTGGTAATGACCGGCACGTCGATGCAGCTGCTGCGCGCCAACTCCTGACGCGCAGCAGCGCCGCCTAGGAAGCGACCGCGATCAGCCCCATCTCTGCGGGGCTGATCAGCAGGGCGTTCCTGGGGACCACCCGCACCGTGTACCCGAAGGCACCGGCCCGGTCCAGCTCCACCGTTCCCGTGAACAGGGTGGGGGCCCCCGACGCGGCCGCCGCGTCGTCCTCCCCCGACACGGCCGGCGTGAGCACCTGCGTGCTGGTGTCGCTGAGTTCGTCTCCGCTGGTGCTGCGACCGTAGATCACCTCCACGGTCAGGTCAGCAGGCAGCAGCCCGTTCAGCTGCACGTGTGCGCGCAAGTGCAGGTCGTCGCCGACCTCCGGCACCGCGGCCACCCCGCCGGACTCCACGTGCGTAACCGACACTCCCGGCCAGGCCTGCGAGATGCGGGTCTTCCAGGACGCGAGTTCCCGGGCCGCCCGGAAGTTGTTCACACTGAGCAGGTTCTCGTAGTGACCGGCCGGGCGGTAGAGCCGCTCGACATACTGGCGCACCATCCGGTCCGCGCTGAGTTCCGGGGACAGCGTCGACAGTGTGTGACGGATGCTGTCCACCCAGTGCTGAGGCACGCCGTCGGCGTTGCGTTCGTAGAAGCGGGGGGCCACCTGGTGCTCGATGAGGTCGTAGAGCGCCTCGGACTCCAGCCGGTCCCGTTCCGCGGAGTCGCCCGCGGCATCCGCTGACGGAATCGCCCAGCCGTTCTTGCCGTCGTAGTATTCCGGCCACCAGCCATCGAGAATGGACAGGTTCAGCACCCCGTTCAGCGCCGCTTTCATGCCGCTGGTTCCGCAGGCTTCCAGGGGGCGCAGCGGGTTGTTCAGCCAGACGTCGGTGCCCGGGTACATCAGCTGTGCCATGGCGATGTTGTAATCGGGTAGGAACGCGATGCGCTGCCGCAGCTCGGGGGTGGACGCGAACTGCACGATCTTCTGGATCAGGCGTTTGCCCTCTTCATCGGCCGGATGCGACTTGCCGGCGATCACGATCTGGATCGGCCGGGTCGGGTGCAGCAGCAGGGCCCGCAGACGTTCCGGGTCGTGCAGCATCAACGTGAGGCGCTTGTAGGTCGGCACCCGGCGGGCGAAACCAATGGTGAGCACGCTGGGGTCGAACACCTGCCCGAGCCAGGCCGGAACGATGCCGCCCGGGTTCTGGTCCTGCCAGGCGTCCTGCAGGCGGCGGCGGGCGTCCTGCACGAACTGCAGGCGCATCTCCCCGCGCACCGACCAGAGGTCCTGATCGCTGATCGCCGGGGATGCCCAGTCGGCGGAGGAGGTATCGCTGGTGCCGAGGCGGCTCTGCGCCAGGTTGAGCAGGGCCGGATCAGTCCAGGTGGGCGCGTGCACCCCGTTGGTGATCGACCCGATCGGCACGTCGGAGGCGTCGAAGCCGGGCCAGAGGCCGCTGAACATCTTGCGGCTCACCTCGCCGTGCAGGGTGGAGACGCCGTTGGCGTGC
>JBBQYN010000133.1:0-6793 GCA_038208655.1 Actinomycetales bacterium | reverse complement strand
ATGCCCGCGACGACCGCATCATCGCTGTCGATGCCAATCCCGACCGCGGAACCCTGTCGGAACGGGTCAGCAAGCAGACCCGGCTCACCGTGCGCGACGTGGTGACCCGGGCCGCCAGCATCGGCAACTTCACCGACTTTTCCGCGCTCGTCTCCCGTGACGAGACCCGCCTGGACATTCTGGCCTCAGACACCGACCCGCTGCTGTCGGAGGCGTTCGACGAGAACGACTACAACGTCGTCGCCGACCTGGCCGCCCGGTACTACTCCATCGTGCTCACCGACTGCGGCACCGGCATTGTGCACTCCGTCATGCGCGCCACCCTGCAACGCGCCGATTCGATCGTGATCGTCTCCGGTGGCAGCGTGGACGAAGCCCGGCTGGCTTCCGAGACCCTCACCTGGCTGGAAGCCAACGGATACGGGGCCCTGGTGAGCAACTGCATCGTCGCCCTGAACACGGCCACGCAGGGCACCAATCTGGTGCGCCTGGAAGAGATCGAATCGCATTTCCGTTCCCGGGTGCGTGAAATCGTGCGCATCCCGTACGACCCGCAGCTCGCGGCCGGCAGCGTGGTGTCGTTCAAAGACCTGCGCCCGCTCACCCAGCTCGCCGCTCGCACCCTGGCGGCTCTGGTCGTGGAGGGTCTCCCCACGGAACAGGCGCTCTAAACCCGCCCCACCGGCGTTCGCGCCATCACCAGTCAAACAATTGGACTTTTCCTGTGCCTGAACGTCAGATCCGCATCTTCGGAGATCCGGTCCTCAAAACCGTGTCTGACCCCATCGTCACCATCGACGACCGCGTGCGGTCGCTTGTGACCGACCTTCTTGACAGCGTGCAACTGCCCGGCCGGGCCGGAGTCGCGGCGGCACAGATCGGGGTGAACCTGCGCGCGTTCAGCTACAACGTGGAGGGCGAGATCGGGTACATCCTGAACCCTGTCATCGTGGAACTGAGCGGGGAACCGGCGCCCGTCGACGAGGGCTGTCTGTCTGTCCCCGGGCTCTGGTACCCCACGGTGCGGTATCCCTTCGCCCGGGTCAGCGGCATCAACCTGGACGGGGAGACCATCGACCTTTCCGGCACCGGAATCATGGCGCAGGCCCTGCAGCATGAAACCGACCACCTCGACGGCCTGCTGTACCTGGACCGCCTGGACACCCCGAACCGGCGCGCAGCCATGAAGGAAGTGCGCGAGTCCACCTGGTTCTGACGCGCCCCTCGGACTTCTAGCGCGCCCCTCGCCACGCTAACGCCGCCGAGCTGTGAGTTTCAGCCCGAAATCCTGAGGACAATGGGGTGAAACTCACGGCTCGGCGGCGTGTTGGGGCCAGTCAGTGTCAGTCGCGGAAGGAGTGACCCTGGGTAACCGGGGCGCCGAGGTACATCTGCTCGATCGCGCTGGTGAAGTCCCGCAGAATCACATCACGTTTGATGCTCATCTTCGGGGTGAGGTGACCGCTGGCTTCGGTCAACTCGAGGGGCAGCAGCGTGAACTTGCGAATCGACTCGGCCCGCGAGACGGTCTCGTTGGCCTGGTCGACGGCCCGCTGCACCGCGGCGAGCACGACCGGGTTGGTGGCGGCGTCGACGAGGGACATGCCGGCATCCTGACCGTTGTTGTTCAGCCACACCGGCAGCATGTCCGGGTCGAGGGTGATCAGCGCCGAGATGAAGGGCTTCTGGTCTCCGACGACAACGACCTGGCCGATCAGCGGGTTCGCCCGAATCGGATCCTCAAGGGCGGCCGGGGCGACGTTCTTGCCGCCGGCCGTCACGATGATCTCCTTCTTCCGGCCCGTGATGGTGAGAAACCCGTCGTCGTCGAAGCTGCCGATATCGCCGGTGCGCAGCCATCCGTCGTTGAAGGTCGCGGCGGTTCCCTCCGGATTCTTCCAGTACTCCTTGAAGACGTTGACGCCCTTGACCTCGATTTCTCCGTCGTCCATGACACGCACCGACACGCCGGGCAGCGGCGGCCCAACGGTGCCGATCTTCGCCCGGGTGGCCAGGCTCACCGTGGCCGGGGCGGTGGTCTCGGTCAGGCCGTAGCCCTCGAGAATCACGATCCCGAGGCTGTGGAAGAAATGCCCGAGGTGTTCGCCGAGCGGGGCAGAGCCCGACACGGCGTAGACGACGTTGCCGCCCATGGCAGCGCGCAGTTTGCTATACACCAGCTTGTCGAACAGGGCGAACTTGATCTTCATCGGCAACGGAATCTTCGTGCCCGCCTGCACGGCCTTGGAATGGTCCACGGCGATCTTCGCGGCGGCATCGAAGATCTTGCCCTTGCCGCCGGCCTCGGCCTTCTGCTGCGCCGAGTTGAACACCTTCTCGAACACCCGCGGAACGGCGAGCAGGAAGGTGGGCTTGAAGCTGCCCAGGGCGGGCAGCAGCTGCTTGGTGTCGCTCTGGTGACCCACGCGCACGTTGGCGTGCACGCACAGCACCGAGATGAACCGGGCGAAAACGTGCGCGGTCGTGATGAACAGCAGAGTGGATGCCCCGTCCGGGTGCGTCAGCACCTCCTTGAGGGCCACGGCCGAGTTTCGACTCGTCTCCACGAAGTTCGCGTGGGTGAGCACGCATCCCTTGGGCCGCCCGGTGGAGCCGGAGGTGTAGATCAGGGTGGCCATGTCGTCACCGCCGGCGAGGGTACGCCGGCGTTCGATTTCGGCGTCGGTGACCGCGGCCCCGTTCAGGGCGAGCTTGTCAAGATCCCCGAGGTCGATCTGCCAGACCGATCCGATCTGGGGAAGTTCAGGGTGCACCTCGTCGAAGCGGGCGAAGTGGTCGGCGGTCTCCACGATCAACGCCACGGCGCCGGAGTCACTGAGGTTCCACTGCACCTGGCTGGGGGAGCTGGTCTCGTAGACGGGCACCAGGATCGCGCCCGCGAACCAGACCGCGAAGTCCACCAGGGTCCACTCGTAGCGGGTTTTGCACATCAGGCCGACCTTGTCACCGGGCTCGATGCCGGCGGCGACCAGGCCCTTGGCCAGCGCCACGACCTGAGCGTGGAACTCCCGCGTGGTCACGGGTGCCCAACCGCCATTGCGCGGCAGGGAGAACAGCACGGAATCGGGAGTCGCGGCGAGACGGTCGACGAGAAGGTCACTCACATTGGCGCTGGGATCGGCTGGAACGATGGCAGGTACGTCAAATTGTTTCACGGTAACTCCTTCGGTACCGGGCGGGACTGCCCAGTCAAGCTCAGCCATCCGCTCGGTGCGGAAGGCGTGTAGTCCTACGACAGACTGGTAACTACACTCTAGATGGTGTTGACGTCCACCGATCGGTGGACGCTGGTTGTTGCAGCAGTATGGCCTAAACCGGCGGGTCCCGACAGGGTCCAGCTCACGAACCGAGCTTCAGATGAAAGGTCTTCTCCGTGCACGCGATTGGCATTGATATTGGAGGCACGAAAATTGCCGGGGCCCTTGTCGACGATGACGGCACCATCCTGCGGGCGGAACGGGTGCCCACCACGCCCGAGGACCCGCGGAGTATCGAAGACGCCGTCGTGGACATGGTGCAAAGCCTGTCGGAGGGGCAGACCGTGGTGGCGGCCGGTGTCGCCGCCGCCGGGTTCATCGACGCCGACCAGAGCACCGTGTACTACGCCCCGAACATCAACTGGCGCAATGAACCGTTTCGCGACAAGCTTGAGGCCCGGCTTGACCTGCCGATCATCGTGGAGAACGATGCGAATGCCGCCGGCTGGGCGGAGTTCCGGTACGGAGCGGGCCGCGAGTTCCACGACATGGTCACGCTCACGATCGGCACCGGCGTGGGTGGCGCCATCGTCTCCAGTGACCGCCTGTTCCGTGGCGGCTTCGGAGCCGGCGCGGAGCTCGGACACCTGCGCCTGGTACCGGACGGGCTGCCCTGCGGATGCGGCGCCCACGGTTGCATCGAACAGTACGGTTCCGGCCGGGCGCTGCTGCGCATCGCGGGAGAGTTCGCCGACGCCGGCGGCCTCGGCCTCGGCCTGGCCGCCGTTCGGGAGCGTCGCGGCAAGCTGACCGGTAAAGACGTGGGGCGTCTCATCCAAGACGGTGATGGGGGAGCCCTGGCCGCGTTGCGTCAAATCGGTCAGGCCCTCGGCCAGGCCTGCGCCAGCCTCGGCGCCGTGCTGGACCCCCAGGTGTTCGTCTTCGGCGGCGGGGTCGCCGCCGCCGGGGACCTCCTCCTCGAACCGATTCGGGCGTCTTACCTCGAGCACCTGCCGGCCCGGGGTTTCCATCCGGAAGCCGAATTCGCCATCGCGCAACTGGTGAATGATGCCGGCGTCGTGGGAGCCGCCGACCTCGCTCGTCAGCACGTGCGCGGAAGCTCCTCCCACTGACCGGGCGACCACCTCCCGCGCCGGGCCCGCTGGGTGCGGCCGGTTCGGCACCGAAGCGGTAGTCTGTCTCAGTCGGATAAAGGAGTGCGCGATGTTCTACTGGTTCATGAAGAACATCGTGGTCGGTCCGTTGCTGCTGGGCATTTTTCGTCCCTGGGTCTCGGGCCTGCAGAATATTCCCAAGACCGGCGGCGTCATTCTGGCCAGCAACCACCTGTCCTTCATCGACTCGGTCTTCCTGCCCCTGGTGGTGTCACGCCGCGTCGTGTTCCTGGCCAAGAGTGAGTATTTCACCGGTACGGGCCTGAAAGGGTGGGCCACCCGGCAGTTTTTCAAGGCCACGGGCCAACTGCCCATCGACCGCTCCGGCGGGAAGGCATCCGAAGACTCGTTGAACACGGGACTGCGGCTGCTCGGCTCCGGCGGTGTGCTCGGCATCTACCCCGAAGGCACCCGCAGTCCCGACGCGCGCATGTACCGCGGACGCACGGGCGTGGCCCGCATGGTGATGGAATCCGGCGTGCCGGTCATCCCTGTCGCGATGATCGACACCGAGAAGGCCATGCCCACCGGTACCCGCATTCCCCGGGTACGTCGTATCGGCATCGTGATTGGCGAACCGCTCGACTTTTCCCGCTTCGAGGGCATGGAAGGTGACCGGTTCGTGCTGCGGAGCGTCACCGACGAACTGATGTACGAACTGCAGCGGCTCAGCCGTCAGGAGTACGTCGACGTGTACGCCACATCCGTGAAAGAAAAGCGTGCCAGCCTTTCGCGATAGGCTCGTTGAGATCCATTTTTAGACCACCTCACCTGCTTGAGCCACGGCCGCAGCGGCACTGCTATTCGGCACTGTCCCGTCGTCCGGTGCGCCGAGCAACCAAGAGAAATCAGGACTCACCCGTGGTAGACCCCACCGAACCCGTTGTTGTCGCAGATCAGTCTGTTATCGCGGGGCTGGACCACTGGCGCACCCTGCCGATCAAGCAGCAACCGGAATGGCCCGACGTCGACCTGGTTGCCGCCGCGTCCGCGGAGCTTGCCGGCCAGCCCCCTCTGGTCTTTGCCGGTGAGGTCGACATGCTGCGCGACCGTCTGGCCGACGCCGCGAACGGCCAGGCCTTCCTGCTGCAGGGCGGCGACTGCGCCGAAACCTTCAGCGGTGCCACCGCCGAGCAGATTCGCAACCGGGTCAAGACGGTGCTGCAGATGGCCGTCGTGCTCACGTACGGCGCGTCGATGCCCGTCGTCAAAATGGGCCGCATGGCCGGCCAGTTCGCCAAGCCGCGCTCCAGCAACTTCGAAACCCGCGGCGATGTGACGCTGCCCGCCTACCGCGGTGACATCGTGAACGGCTACGACTTCACCCCGGAGTCCCGCCAGGCGGACCCGGCACGCCTGGTGAAGGGGTACCACACCTCCGCCTCGACGCTCAATCTGATTCGCGCGTTCACGCAGGGTGGTTTCGCCGACCTGCGCCAGGTGCACAGCTGGAACCAGGGCTTCGCGGCCAACCCGGCGAACCAGCAGTACGAAAAAGTCGCCAAGGAGATCGACCGCGCCATCAAGTTCATGATCGCCTGCGGCGCCGATTTCGAGGCCATGCGCCGCACCGAGTTCTACACCAGCCATGAAGGCCTGTTGATGGACTACGAGCGTCCCATGACGCGGATCGACTCGCGTACGGGAACGCCGTACAACACGTCAGCGCACTTCGTCTGGATCGGCGAACGCACCCGCGATCTCGACGGCGCCCACGTGGACTTCCTGTCCCGAGTGCGCAACCCCATCGGAGTGAAGCTCGGCCCGAGCACCTCAGCGGATGACATGCTGCGCCTGGTCGACAAGCTCGACCCGAACCGCGAGCCCGGCCGGCTCACGTTCATCACCCGCATGGGAGCCGGCAAGATTCGCGACGCCCTGCCGCCGCTGCTGGAGGCCATCAAAGCCAGCGACGCGAAGCCGCTCTGGGTCACCGATCCGATGCACGGCAACGGCGTCACCACGCCGACCGGCTACAAGACGCGACGTTTCGATGACGTCGTCGATGAGGTCAAGGGGTTCTTCGAAGCCCACCGTGCCGTGGGCACTCACCCGGGCGGCATCCACGTGGAGCTCACCGGTGACGATGTCACCGAGTGCCTCGGCGGCTCGGAGCACATCGACGAGGCCGCCCTGGCGACCCGGTACGAGTCGCTGTGCGACCCGCGGCTGAACCACATGCAGTCCCTGGAGCTCGCGTTCCTGGTCGCCGAGGAGCTCGCGGCCCGCTAGTCGCACGCGTCCCCAGCTCGTGGGTCGAGCTCGTCGAGACCGCCATACGTTCAACGCGTCCCGTTGGACAGTGGCGATCTCGATGCTCCTATAGATGTCAAGCCGAGATTGCGGCTTGTTGGTGGCGTTCTCGGATGGTGATCAGGATCTGGAACATCTCCCGCGCGA
>JBBQYN010000132.1:0-6875 GCA_038208655.1 Actinomycetales bacterium | reverse complement strand
ACAGCGCTCATTCCGCGGCACTCCGCGCATCACCTGGTCAACGTGCTGGCCGCAGCCGGCCCAGGTCGTCTTTTGGCATACTTTGCAGGTCACGGCACGGCACATTGAGAATCTCCAGTGGTTGGGTGAAACGTTTGATTTAAAACTATACCCTAGGGGGTATCTTCTCACGTACATAGGTGCAGGTGTCGCCGGGGCAGAGGTGCGGCTTCTCTTTGGCGAAGATTCGGTAGAGGGTGCAGCCGGCACAGATGCCGAAGGCGGTTTCCAGGAACAGAAAGCCCAGGCACAGGCCGCAGAGCGCCAGGGTGAGGGACTCGTCGAGGCTAAAGAAGCCCATCATCAGGCATGAGGTGAAGGCCATGCCGAGTCCGAGCATCCATGCCAGCTTCTTCTGGTCGGCGCCGACCCATTCCGGGCGTTGGCGGCGCACCATCAGACCGCCCAGGAACATGCTCGGAGTGAAGCGGGCACTGACGAACAGCCGCAACATCATGTCAACCGTGAAGACAAAGGCGAAAGCCTGGAGCGGAGCGAAACTACTCGTCAATACCGCAATCATGAAGGTCACAATCCCGGCAAGGAAGAGAAGCCCGGCGGCGGCGCGCACGGTGCGTTCGTTCAAGACGGGGATGTCGATGCCATCGACCAGCTCGCCGAATTCGGGCTTTTCCGCGGGAGGGGAGTGTGGGCTGCTCACCGGGGGTCAGTGGTCGGGTCGAGCGTGGACTCAGAGAGATCGGTGGATTCCATGCCCCAACTCTATACCGGCGGGGGTATTTTGCATACGGAGGGGGGTATGTGCGAGGCTGGCGGCATTCCCACTGCACGCCCCACTTCGGTTGGCGTGGTGGGCCCCGACCTTGGAGGTCACGATGATTTTGACCCAGTACTACTTGAACTGCCTGTCGCATGGTTCCTACCTCGTCGGTGACGAGACCAGTGGCCAGGCCGTGGTCGTGGATCCCCGTCGCGACATCGGCGAGTACCTCGCCGAGGCCGCCGCCCACGACCTCACCATCGTCGGTGTCATCAACACCCATTTCCACGCTGACTTCGTGGCCGGTCACCTTGAGCTGGCCGCGGCAACCGGTGCCTGGATCGGTTACGGTGACCGCGCCGAAGCCGACTACGACATTCGCCGCCTCGCCCAGGGCGAGAAGATCTCCCTGGGTGAGGTGGAACTGGAAATCCTGCACACCCCCGGCCACACCTGGGAATCGATCAGCATCGTCGTGCGCGAACACGCCGGCGACGCAGTTGCGCATGCCGTGCTCACGGGGGACACCCTCTTCATCGGTGACGTGGGGCGGCCCGACCTGGCCGCATCCGTCGGTGCCGACCCGGACGAGCTCGCCCGTGCCCTGTATGCGTCGGTTCACGAGACTCTGCTGGCCCTGCCCGACCCGGTGCGGGTGCTCCCCGCCCACGGTGCCGGATCGGCTTGCGGCAAGAACCTCTCCGACGAGCTCGAGTCCACCATCGGCGATCAGCGTCGCAGCAACACCTCGGTGCAGCCGATGAGCGAAGACGACTTCGTCAGCATGATCCGCAGTGGCCAGCCCGCGATCCCCGGCTATTTCGCCATCGATGCGATGATCAACCGCAGCGCCCACGAGCTCATCGGCACCACTCGGGCTCTCACTCCCTTGCGCTTGACGGATGTGCGCGCCACGGTCGAAGCCGGAGCGCGCGTTCTCGACACCCGCAGTCCCGAAGACTTCGCTCTCGCGCACCTGGCCGGATCCATCAACGTGGGCCTGGACGGGCGTTTCTCCGAGACCGCCGGAATGGTCCTGCAGCACGATGACAGCATCCTGATCATCGCCGACACCGGCCGGGAAGATGAGGCCGGTATGCGGCTCGCCCGCATCGGCTTCGACCACGTCGTGGGTTACCTGGTGAACCCGATCAGCGCGTTTACGGAACTCGGCGACCTCGCCCAGACCGGTGCCCGGGTTGATGTTGCCGCATTCGACACACTCCGTGACGCCGGCGGCGTCACGATTCTCGACGTGCGCAACCCCGGCGAGGTCCAGCAGGGAGCCATCTCCGGCTCGCTGCGCATCCCCCTGGCCGAACTCGCTCAGCGCCACGCGGAGGTTCCGAACGGTCCCGTGCTGATCCACTGTGCCAGCGGGTGGCGCTCCAGTGTTGCCGCGAGTGCGCTGCGCGGCCTCGGCCACGCCGACGTCACTGACCTCCTCGGTGGCTACAACGGATGGGCCGCCCAGCACGCCACCCCGGCCGCGCCGGTGAGTGCCTGATGGAACTGACCCCGAGGCAGGTCTTCGACCGCAGGAACACCGTGCAGCTCATCGACGTGCGCGAAACGGAAGAGGTTGCCGAGGGAATGATCCCCGGCGCGCAGCACATCGCACTGGGGTCCGTGCCGGATCGCCTTGACGAGCTTGACCGTGCACGACCGATCGTGGTCATCTGTCGCAGCGGCCATCGCAGTGCTGCCGCTGCGGAACACCTGACCCAGGCCGGTTTCACGGCCGACACCATGACCGGCGGAATGCTGGAATGGCAGGCTGCTGGTTTGCCCGTCACCGCTGGCCACGACAATTGAACGGATCATCCACCGCTGATCACGTACGCACCACGAGCGTCGCCCCGTCTCCCCTCGACGCCCGAGAGTTCCATGATTGGGTCCTCACCCACGATGACCTCATGACCATCGATGTTCGGGATGCGTCTGAGTTCGACAGCAGACACGTGCGAGGCTCCTCTCACGTGCCGCTGCACCTGCTTACGGAACATACCGATGACTTCGCTGCCCGCATGGGCACCAGGGTTGTGCTGGTCTGCCAGTCCGGCCGCCGCGCGGCAGAGGCCCGGAAGACACTGTCGACCGCGGGTCTGAATGGTGCCCGCGTGCTAACCGGAGGCATCGCCAGCTACGCTGCGGTCGGCGGCGACATCGTCATTGGCCGCCGCACTTGGGCCATGGACCGGCAAGTGCGCATGACAGCCGGCTCTCTCGCGCTGACCAGCGTGCTCGCGGGGCGCTTCATCGCGCCGCAATTTCGCCTGATCGCAGGCGCTATTGGTGCTGGCCTTACCATCTCGGCAGCGACGAACAGTTGCACGCTCGGACGCATGCTCTCGTGGATGCCGTGGAACCGCGCCGTCTCAGAACCCAGGGCCGGCGAGGCGCTCGCGCAACTCGCACCAGTACCATGATCCTGACAGCGTTGCTCCTGGGCCTCGTCGTCGGAGCGCTTCTTGGCCTGGTCGGCGGGGGCGGATCCATCCTCGCCGTTCCGGCCCTCGTCTACGGCGTGGGGCTGCCTCTGGAGGAGGCGATCCCCACCTCACTGATCGTCGTCGGTGCGGCATCGGCGGTCGCCGTCTTGCCGAGGCTTCGCAGCGGCGTCAACTGGCGCCTCGCCCTCATCATCGGTGCCGCAGGCATTCCCATGGCCTACCTCGGCACTCTCGTGAACCGGATGCTCGACCCCCAGCTGTTGCTCGTCGCCTTCAGCGGGATCATGCTCATCGCCGGCGTGCGGATGTTCTTTTCCAGCCCGGCGGGCACGGGCCCCTGCGCTCTGCCGGGCGGGGGAAGCCGGTGGCGTAGCTGCCTGCCGCGCGCGCTGGCGACCGGCATCGTGGTGGGGTTTCTGACCGGCCTGCTCGGCGTCGGAGGGGGGTTCCTGATCGTGCCGGCGTTGGCCTTGGTTCTCGGTCTTCCCATGGGCGTGACCATCGGCACCTCGCTGGTGATCATCGTCATCAACTCGATGGCGGGCTTTACCGCGCATCTCAGCGACGTGCAGATCGACTGGGCCGTCACGGGCGCCTTCGCCGGAACGGCCATGCTGGCGTCCCTGCTCGCGGGCCGGCTCGGCCGCGGCCTGCCCGACCGTGTGCTCAAGACCAGCTTCGCGATTCTGGTACTCATCGTCGCCGCCTATGTCGCCGTGCGCGCCGTCATCGGTTAACCTCCCGTGCCGCCTAACCTGACGGCAGGCCGTGCCTTGGCCCGGTCTGCCGTCAATGGCCGGGGCGTCCCGCTCAAAACGTGAGTTGGTCGCCGGGGAGACGCCGTGCCGACCAGGCGACCACGATGCCCACGAGCACCATGGCGGCCAAACCAAGCCCGGAGTAGCCTGCCGCAGTCAGGATTGGGCCGGCCACTGCCCCGCCCAGAGCGCCCGCTGCGTTCATCGACAGGTCCGAGAAGCCCTGCAGGGCCGGGCGGTCGGTAATGCTGACGGACTCTGTGACCAGCGCTGATCCGGCGACGACGGATGCTGACCAGCCCAATCCCAGCAAGATCAGGCTGACGGTCATCGGGGTCTGGGATCCGTCACTGAGCCAGTTGATCGACAAGGCTCCGAACAGCATGGTCTGACCGGCGAGGATGACCGGGACTCGGCCGATACGGTCTGATAGCGCACCGAACACGGGGGACAGGGCGTACATGCCAGCCACGTGCAGGCTGATGGTGAGGCCGACGATGGTCAGCGAGGCCCCGTGATCGCGGAGGTGCACGGGCGCCATCGACATCAGCGCGACCATTGTCGCGTGGCTCAGAGCGATCGCCGTCACGGCGTAGCGGGCCGTCGGAGTGCCGCGCAATATGGCGAAGCCGCCCCGACTGCGCGGTGCATCCGAGACAGTTACCTGCGTCGAGAGTGCGGTCAAGAGCGGGTCGGGGCGGAGCCCCCAGGCGTACACTCCGGCAGCGGCGAGAGTCGCGGTCAGCGAAAAGACAAATGCTCCGGTTAGGGGTGGCAGGCCCAGGGCGGACCCGACGACCTCGCCCGGGCCGAACAGGTTCGGGCCGAGGACAGCACCAATGGTCGTCGACCAGACCACGATAGACAGGTCGCGGCCCCGGAATCGGGGCGCGGCCAGGTCGGTCGCCGCGAAACGGGCCTGCAGGTTTGTCGCCGAGCCTGCACCCAGCAGCATCAGAGCCACCAGCAGAAGGGGAAACACCGCGATCGAGGTGGCCGTGATCGCCAGGACGGCACCGGCGCCGGCAATCAGGGAACCGGTCGCCAGCGAGATACGGCGGCCTCGGGCCTGAGCCATTCGGGCCAGCGGAACCGCGACGAGGGCGGCGCCGAGGGTGCTCATTGTGGCGGCCATGCCTGACCAGGCGCTTGAGCCGGAGAGCTCGGCGGCGAGCAGGGCTCCCAGAGACAGGGTTGCTCCCATGCCGATGCCGCCGAGGATCTGTCCGGCGACCAGGACTCGCACAACGCGCCGCTGAAGACCGTCATGCCGGGACGCCTCCGTGTCAGCCGGGCTCGGTGGGGAAGCGGGCACGGCGCGGTCGTCGCTCATGCTGCGTTGACCGGGCGAACCGCCCCGCGCTGCATAGGCCGACCAACCCGCGCCCAGGGACGCGGTGATGAAGTGAGAACGTGCACGATGAACTCCTTGCGTGTGACGCCGTGAACCGACCGCCACGGACTGAAGCGGGCCGAGCAGTCGGGGGTGTCAGGCGAGGGAGAGAAAAAGCTTCTCGAGTTCGGTGACGTTGAGCTGCTGACTGTCGCCGTCTGCACCTTCGATGAGGCATTCTTTCATCGCTGTGGAAATGATCGTGAATCCGGCGCGGTCAATCGCGCTCGACACGGCCGCCAGCTGGGTGACCACAGAGCGACAATCGGCGCCGCCCTCGACCGCGGTGATCACGGCCCCGAGCTGTCCCTGCGCGCGCTTGAGTCTGTTCAGTGTCTTGCGTAGGTCGTCGCTGCTGTGGGTTGCCGGTGCGGTCTTTCCCATGATGTGCTCCTGTGATCAAGCGGATGCGAGGCTGGTTTGCCCGCACCTAATATACCCCTTAGGGTATCAGAAGACCGGCCCCGGCAGCGGGTTTTCCGCGGTCCCGACGCAGTGGGGGCCGCTCGCACACTGCCGGTGCCACGCCATCCGTCATCACGTCTAGATCGGGACACTCTGTCATGAACAAGTCACTCACCGCCCTCACCATTGCCGTCGCCGCGCTCGTCGGCCTGGCCGCGTGTTCCGCGCTCGCGACGGCACCCAGCATCGCCGTCACCGCCGACACTGTCATCGTCGACGTGCGCACCGCGTTGGAATTCGACGGTGGTCACTTGCCAGAGGCCCTCAATATCGACGTGCAGTCGCCGGACTTCGACACTCTGATCTCAGAGCTGCCCGCTGATGGCGACTACATCGTGTATTGCGCCACTGGGAATCGGTCTGGGGTTGCGGTCGCCCGCATGACTGAGCTGGGATTCACCACGCTGACCGACGCTGGTGGCGTCGACGAGGCGGCTGCGGCCACTGGGCTGGCCCTTGTGCGGAATTGAGTGCATGTCCATTGACTCGCCCGATACCCTAGGGGGTATACTCGAGCTACCGATCAACGAACGAAGGAGTCACTATGTGCAGTCCCATCCGATGCCAGAACTGCGGCAAAACCACCTGGGCCGGATGCGGCCAGCACGTTGACGAGGTCATGGCCGACGTGCCCACGAGCGAGCAGTGCACCTGCCCCGCATACTGACCCGGACGGCCGTGGCGGACGCGCCCGTTGGCTCAAGCCCGCCACCCAGCCACCGCAGCTCGCGGGTCGAGCGATCCGGCCCGCCCAAGCTCGTTGGTCGAGCTTGCCGAGACCGCCAGAGGACCAGCGGGAGGCTGTCTGCTCGCGTTGGTCAGTGGTGATCTCGACGAGCTCGATCAGCGCGGGGTGGCTCGGAACGGCGACCCGAGCTTCAATGGGGACTTGCTCTGCAGCCGGATCGGCGTGCGGCTCGGGTCCGCGGCCTCTGGCGGGATCAGCCAGTAGGTATCCACACCCGCGGTGCGTAGGCGTTTAACCTTCCACCCATCGTTGTGCAGCCGCAGGTGGTCGGGCCCGCAGAACATGATGCCGTCGGCGA
>JBBQYN010000131.1:0-6910 GCA_038208655.1 Actinomycetales bacterium | reverse complement strand
GAGTTCGGCATCGACGATCGCGCCGGTCTTATCGATGTACCGACCCACGACATCGCCTACGGCACCGCGGGTGACGAGCACCTCGATCTGCTCGGCACTGAGAGAGCCGCTGTGCACCAGCGCCGAGTTCTCATTGGCCTGCCCGGCGCTGAACAGGTACGCCGATGCCCCCGCCGCAAGATTGAGCACGGTCGCCACGGTGCGGTCGGCCTCAAGGGCACGGCGGGTGTCCCGGCGTTCCAGGATGGCCGGGCTCGCGGGCGCGGGCCGCAGGGCGGTGAGGTATTCCGCGGCCGCGCTGGTCGCGCGGGACTGCAGCTGCCGGGTCGCCTCGCGAACCGCGTCCGCATCCCCGGCGACGCTCACCCTGGCGGAGGACACCACGATCGCGTCGTGCAGGCCGGTCGCGGCGCGCAGGCGACGTTCCGGGGCCAGGCGGCGGGATCGGGGATGCACGATTTCGATGCGGATGAAGCCGCTCGCCTTAGCCTGCGCGATGAGCCGGCCCACTTTCCAGCGGGTCAGGCGCAGAATCGAGCCGATCTCGTCCTGGGTCGTGTTGTCTTCGTAATGCAGCTCGGCTGCGCGAATGGACAGCATTTCGTCGGTGTCATCGGGTGTGAACTCGTCAGCGCCGTCGGCATCATCGAGGGCAGCAGGAGTGGCACCGGCAGCAGGGCTGGCAGCAGGACTGGCAGCAGGACTGGCATGGGCAGCAGAATCGTCGAGAGCAGCAGCATCGGCTGCGGGCTCACCAGGACGCACGGATTCCACGGGTTGAGCCAGTGACGCCGCCTCTCTGCGCTGTTGCCTCGAGTCTAAGCACCCCGCCGGTGAGCGTGAGCCGGGCGTCCGCTTCGCTGCTCGAACAACCGGCACCGGGTCGGTTTCACTCTAAGCTCGACACATGCAGCCCAGCTACGCTCTCGCAGTCGATTTCGGTGGAACCAAGGTCGAGGCGGCTCTCGTCGACGACGCAGGGCGGGTGCTTGCCGAATCGCGACACCGCGCGCCGACCGGCCCGCGCGCCGACAGTGACACCCTCGCCCAGAGCGTGAGCCAGGCCGTGCTCGGCGCCCGCGCCGCTCTGCCCGCCGGCGCCGCGCTGACCGGTGTGGGAATCGGCAGCGCCGGCCCGATCGGCGTGATGGCCGGCACCATTTCACCGTTGAACCTGCCGGTCTGGCGCGACTATCCCCTGCTCGACCTGGTGCAGACCCTCGTGCCCGACCAGCCGGTGCGGCTGCGCATGGACGGCCTCTGCATCACCCTGGCCGAGCACTGGATCGGGGCGGGCCAGGGCCTGAACAACGTCATGGCCATGATCGTGTCCACCGGCATCGGCGGCGGCCTCATCGTCGGCGGACATGCCGTCACCGGCCCCAGCGGCAATGCCGGCCACATCGGCCACGTTGAGGTCGCCGGCTTCGACGACCCCTGCGCCTGCGGCGGCCAGGGTTGCCTCGAAGCAATCGCGTCGGGTCCCAAGACTGTCGCATACGCCCAGCGGAACGGTTTCACGGGTTCGACCGGAGAAGACCTCGCTGCCGCCTATGCGGCCGGCGATCCGGTGGCCCGGCAGGCTGTGGAACGCAGTGGTCGAGCCCTCGGCCAGGCCATCGCATCCGCTACCAACCTGCTCGACCTGGACCTCGTCGCCGTCGGCGGCGGGTTCTCGGGCGTCACTCCCGACCTGTTCGAATTCGCCCGGGCCGCGATCGCCCGGCGCACCGCCTTCACGTTCGCGACCCGGGTACGCCTGGTGCCGTCGGCGCTGTCGGGTGAAGGGCCCCTGATCGGAGCGGCAGCGCTGATTCACCGCGCCGGGCTGGTCGCCTGACCGGGGTTCGGCTCGGGACCCGACCTCCGGTGGTCAGCGCATGCGGGCCAGATCGTCTTCGAGCAGGTGCGGTCGGGAGATGACCGGTCCGGCCAGGCTCACCACCAGGGCGGTCACGATCAGGAACAGCAGCGGCCAGGTCCAGCCGCCGGTGATTTCATGGAGCAGGGCCATTGCCAGCGGGCCGAGCGCTCCGAGGGTGTAGCCCACGCTCTGCACGAAGCCGCTGAGGGCCACGGCGCCCTGGTGGGTGCGGGTGCGCAGGTTGATCAAGGTGAGTGCCAGCGGGAAGAACAGCGGGCCGAGGCCGGCCAAGGCCACCCACAGCCAGGTGAACGTCTGCGGAGCCAGCAGCAGGCCGAGGTCACCGGCGAGGAAGAAGAACACCCCGAGGTAGACGAGCAGGCCCACGTTTTTCATGCGTACGGTGAGCATCGGGATGATCAGCGCGCACGGTATTCCCATGGCGGCATAGAGCGACAGGGTCAGTCCCGCTTCGGCGGGGCTGAAGCCGGCCCGGTCGATGAGCAGCTGCGGCAGCCAGGCGAACACGGCGTAGGCATTGATGGCCGACATGGCGAAGACCACGGCGATCGCCCAGGCGATGGAGGAGCGCCAGATGCGGCTGAGCAGGCCAGCATCGGCCTCGTCGAGCACCGGGGAGGGTAGGTTCGCGGTGCGGTTGCGCACCAGCATTGTGATCCACGGCACGATGGCCAGCAGCGACAGCAGGCCCCACATGCCCAACGACACCCGCCATCCGGCCGATTCGGCCACCGGCACCGCCACAAGGGGCGGCAGCACGGTGGACAGCGCGACCAGGGTGACGAAGAGCGACGTCATCAGGCCGAGCCGGTCGGGGAAATACTTCTTGACCAGCGGCGGCAGCAGCACATTGGCCACCCCCAGGGCGGCGAAGGTCAGGGCGCTACCGGCCAGAAGCCAGCCCAGGTCGGCGGCGACGCCCCGCAGCACGTGTCCCAGGAACAGGGCGAACAGGGCCAGGACCAGCACGCCTTCGAGGCCGAGACGGCGGCTGAACACGGGCGTGAAGATGCCAAAGACGGCAAAACACACCGGCGGCAGCATGCCGAGCACCCCGAGGGCCAGTGACCCCAGCGGGATGTCCACCGTGACCAGCGACGTCACCGGTGACAGCGACGCGACCGCGGTGCGGAGGTTCGCGGCGACCAGGAAGATGCCCAGCAACGCCAGCAGGCGGCCCGACCACAGGTGACGGCCGCGACCGGATGCGTTTCTCACGCAAGCCAGTCTAGGCGTGCGGTGCCGGTCAGCCGTGCGACGCCGACAGGGCCTCTGCCGCACCGTCGGCGTCGGCCGAGCTTTCGGCAAGGCTGCGCGCGAGTTCGGCCCGCTCCGAGCGGATGCGCCCGGGCAGCTCGGTCAGCACGGCCAACCGGTCGGCAGGTACCAGCGCCGGCAGCAGCATCGCCCACATTTCGATCAGGCGCACTTCGATGTCGGCACGGTTGGTGAGCACATCGGAGACGACCTGCACCCCCGTGAATGCCGAAATGATGAAGTGTGCGGTGGTCACCACGTCAATGGTTGAGCACACGTCTCCCTGGTCGATAGCGCGGCGCAGAAATTCCTCGCACGCAGCCATCCAGTCCAGGTACGGCCCGGCAACGGGCGAGTCGAAGTTTGCGGCCTCGATCGTGAGGCGAATACCGGCACTCACGACGGGATCGTCGTGGAGCTGGCGGGCGATTTCCAGAGACATCACGATCATGGCGTTCAGGCCGGGCGTCTGGGTGGCCAGCAACGCCTGGCCCACGCTGGAGGACGCCTCATGCTGCGCTTCGATGATCGCCCGGGCGAGGGCTTCCTTGGAGTCGAAGTGAAAGTACAGTGCCCCCTTGGTGACGCCCGATTCGGTGCACACATCGGCGAGGGAGGTGCTGCCATAGCCATGATTTTGAAACACGATGGCGGCCCCCCGCACGATTGCTGCCCGGGTCACAATTGCTCTGGCCTGTTGCGCCACTGCCGCTCCTTGGATCAAACGTTCCGATTGGTACGATCCAGAGTACCGGAACGGCAGCCGCTGCCGCTCAGGCCAGAATATCCCGCACGTTGAGCACGTCGGTGCGCATCTGTGCAATGAGCGGTTCGATGCCTTCGTAGGCGACCATGCCGCGAATGTGCTGCACGAACGCGAGGTCGATGCGGTGGTCGTAGATGTTGAAGTGCTCAAAGGGCTGATCGAGCACGTAAGCCTCAACCTGTTTGCGGTTCACGCCCTCGAAGGTGGGGTTGTTGCCCACCGAGATGGCTGCCGGGTAGCGCACCCCGGCATCCGTCAACCAGCCGGCGTAGACACCGTCGGCCGGGGTGAGCCCTTCGGCGTCGGGGGCGAGGTTGGCGGTGGGAAAGCCCAGTTCCCGGCCGCGCGCGGCGCCGTGCACGACGACGCCGCGCATGGTGGGCAGGTGGCCCAGCAGCGCCGTGGCGGCGCTCACGTCACCCTCGGCGAGCAGCTCGCGAATCCAGGTGGACGACACCCGGCGGGTGTTGTCGGGTTTCACGTCGTCGATCAGGTCAACGGCGAAGCCGAACCGAAAGCCGAGGTCGCGCAGCAGGTCGACGTCGCCCGCGCCGTGCCGACCGAAGCGAAAGTCACGGCCCACCAGAACGTGCCGGGCATGCAGCCCGTTCACGAGCACCTCGAGCACGAACTCCTCCGGGTCGAGGCTGGCCAGGGCCAGGTTGAACTCGAGCACCAGGGTCGCGTCCACTCCGGTCTCGGCGAGCAGTTCGACCTTCTGTTCCGTGCTCACCAGCGTGCGCGGGCTCACCTCGGGTGAGAGCAGGGCAAGCGGATGCCGGTCGAAGGTCACCACGACGCTCGTGAGCGCGTTCTGCGTGGCGAGGCGCTGCAGTTCGCCGATCACGGCCCGGTGGCCGGCGTGAACGCCGTCGAACTTGCCGATGCTGACCGCGGAGGCGGGCCAATCGATCGGGATCGCTGCAACGCCCGGCAGAACTTTCACGGTCGGGGCTCATCGGAGCCGGCCGGTGTGGTAGCCGCGCCGTCCGTGAGCGGCAATGTCAGGTGCGCCCGCACGACGGGGGTCGGCGGGTTGCGTCGCAGCCACCACATGCCCAGCAGCGGCAGCACGAGGGGGATGAAGACGTATCCGCGCCCGAAGACCGACCAGACGGTGTCATGCGGGAACAGCGCCACGTCGACCAGGCTGAGAATACCCACCACCACCACGCCGATCAGTTCGAAACTGATGGTGATCCACGCCAGCCGGTACCAGACCGGTCCCTGTTTGATCAGGGCCACCGTCGCGAGGATGTACACGACCGCGGCGAGGGCGGACAGCGAGTAGGCGACCGGGGCTTCGTCGAACTTCGACACGATCTGAACGAAGGAACGGCCCGTCGCGGCGAGGGCGAGCACACCGTAGACCGCGATGAGCAGTCGCCCGATGCCGGAGGCCCGGGGTCGCGCCGCGTCACCCGATGATGTGAGGCCGGTCTGGTGTTCTGTCATAGCCAGATAATTATGGCAGCTATTTTCGGTGATTCTGCACCTCTGACCCGGGTTCAGACCCCCTGCACGGTCCAGATCTGCACCATCCGGTAAACCATCACGGCCACGGACAGATTCGCCACGCCGAGAATCACGGTGCTCCAGCGTCCGCGTTCGATGAGGGCCCAGAATGCGGCCGCGACCGGCAGCAGAATGGCGCTGATCAGGTAGGTGTAGAACTCCAGCAGGCTGCCCGTGGCGTCGTTGCCGGTGAACGGTGCGACGATGGCGACCACGAGCTGCACGATCAGCAGCAGTTCCACCAGCGCGGTCGCGCCCAGGGTGAGGTCGCTGGGTTTACGACCGAGCAGGCCGAGCAGCACGCAGAGCACACCGGCGGGCACCATCACGACCAACTGCACGACGCTGAACCACTCGATCACGGTGCGAGGGTGCTGTCGATGACGGATGCCGCGGCGAGCGCCGCCGGGTCGGGCGTGGCCTCGGCGGGTTCAGGATCGGCCGGTGCGAGCTCGGCGGGTGGGCTTGGCGGTGCGGGCTCATCGGCGGCAAAGTTCAGGATCGACTTCACGTGCGTGCCGCGGTACTCGACCAGGCCGACCAGGCGCCCGTCGGGCGCGATCGCCGCGATCGGCCCACCCGCGTTCGTCCCGGACCGGGCGGGCACGGCAGGGGCCAACACGGGGGTTGCCGCGACCGTGATGGTTTTACCGTGCCCGAGGTCGATAGCCTCCTGCGGCGTGAGATCCAGCCGGGCGAGCAGCCGGGTGGCGGCATCCGTCGCCGTGATCAGGTGTGCGGCCACGTCGACGTCGTCAAGAATGTGGGCGTCGTCGATGCGAAACGGACCGATTCGGGTGCGGCGCAGCGCGGTGAGGTGGCCGCCCACGCCGAGCGCGCTGCCGAGGTCGCGAGCCAGCGCGCGAATGTAGGTTCCCGAGCCGCAGTCCACGCGCACCTCGAGGTCGAGGTACCCGTCGACCACGGTGCTGGAGAGCAGCTCGAACGCACTCACGGTGACCGGGCGTTGGGGCAGCTCCACGTCTTCACCGGCCCGCACGCGGGCGTAGGCGCGTTTGCCGTCAACCTTGATGGCGCTCACCGAGCTGGGCCGCTGGCTGATCGCGCCGGTCAGCGCGGCCATTCCCGTGGCGATACCGGCGGCGGTGATGGCGGCCACTGCCTCTGCGGGCGCTCGAGGGCCCTCCTCACCCTCGGCATCGTCGGTGCTGGTGCCCGACCCGAGCCGGATAGTGGCGAAGTATTCCTTGTCGAGCCCCACCACGTAGGTCAGCAGTCGGGTTGAGTTGTTCACGCCGAGGACCAGCAGGCCGGTCGCCATCGGGTCCAGCGTGCCGGCGTGGCCGACCTTGCGGGTACCGGCGAGGCGGCGGGTTCGGGCTACGGCGTCGTGGCTGGTCCAGCCCTGCGCTTTGTCAATGAGGAGAAGGCCGCTATTCACGTGGTTCAGGTTAGCAGCGCCGGGTGCCGCGTTTCGGGCGTGCCGACGGCGCGCCCGCAGACGTGAAGGCAGACACGTAGATTGG
>JBBQYN010000130.1:0-6944 GCA_038208655.1 Actinomycetales bacterium | reverse complement strand
CGGCACCGTCACCGCCGACGCGGGCGAGCAGCGCCAAGGTCAACGAGTCATCTATGTTCTCGACACTGATGCGTTGCAGTCAGCACTGTCTGGATACGGCGAATACTTGTTCGGTAAATAATCCGACACACCGCGCGGCGTATGCATTCATAGAGTCGCGTTCTGCCACTGTTGGGCCATGGCAATGGAACCAGGACGCAGGCGACGGCAGGACAACGCACCGACCGTTCTCTTGCAGGTGCGCGTGGACCCGGACATTTTCGCGCTCGTGACCGAGGCAGCAGCAGCGAGTGGGGCAGCTAAGGCGCTCTACATGCAGACCTTGCTTCGCTCGCTCTCCGAGCCGGCGGGCCACTTGCCAGTTCTCGACCTCGGTCGGCCACAACTCGAGGAGTTGCCGATCCCAGCCGCTTAAACGAAAGAGCCCGTCGCTTTCGCGACGGGCTGCTGCAAGTTTCGTAGCTCAAACCCTCATCTGCTTCCCGGCACGAGGTTAGAGCTAATCCAGATCAACAGCCCTCACGGGAGGTTTCTCTATGTCACTGAGCATAGCGCACGTACCCCAGAATGCACCCGGAAGAGTGTCCGGCGTGTCTGGCGTGTCCACGGAAGTGTGGACAGCTTGGGCTTTGACGCGCCGGATGAGTCCGCGCGATCAGGTGCGAGTGATGAAACGTGACGCCTACGGGCGGGTGGATGAGAATAGTTACCCCCTGATTCACCGGGTGGGGCCGGCTGAACCCACGACGCCGTGGGCGATGAACCTGGCCGATGAGGCCGGGGTGTTCCGGGCCCTGTGCTTTGACTTCGACGGCAAGGACAAGCACGGCGTCGACGTGGAGCTGATGGAGGAAGCCGTCGATGAGTGCGACGCCCTCTCCCGCACACTGGAGGCGCTGTCGATCGAGCACGTTGTGTGCCAGTCCTCGGGAACGGGGGGCCGCCACATCTGGCTTGCTCTGCGAGAGGGCGCGTCGAAGGCTGTTGTTGCTGCGGTGGCGAGTGCTGCGCGCGCGAATTTTCGTCGTCTGGACCATGGCATGTTGCTCAACGCCGTCACGGGCGCGGCCCGGCCACCGTTGTCCCCGCACCGTGATGGCAGCACCTCCACGGTCCTTTACGGCAGCCTGAACTCCTTGATTGCCCCGTCGACCACGACCGCGGATCTCGCGGCCCTGGCCGCGGTCCTTGATGCGCAGCGGCCCGCGCTCCGCGTCGCAGACAGTGCCCCGTCGGGCCCCGTGACTGAGAGTCACCAGGCGCATCGGCACCTCAGCGCGGCAGGCATCGCGCATATGGCGACCGTTGAGGGTGGCAGTAACCCGAGCTGGACGGGGTTCATGTGTTTGTTGGCGGCTGCGAATGCGGGCTGGCAGCTCGTCGATGTCGAGCACGCGGTGGTGAGCGCTCCGGGGATGGAACACTTCCGGAGTAAGAACACTGGCCGCGGTGACCGCCGCCCCCGCAGCACAGCTGAAGCCCGGGCCCGGTTGGGCCGGCAGTGGGACAAAGCCCAGCAGTACGCCGCTCTGCAGCGCCCGCTGCCCGCGGAGCGGGCGCCGCAGGACCTGTCGGAGCTGGATGCCATCGTCACTGACGTTGAAGCGCTCCTCACCCGTTTCCGGGTCAGCCCCGGCCGGTGGGGCCGTACCGAAGCGTCCTCGAACCAGCAGACCATCCTCCGCGCCTTGGCCTACCTGACCCTGCAGACCGGCAAACGCACCGTCGCTGCCGCCATCCGGGACCTGGGCCCGATGGGAGGCCTCGGCCGCACCACCGCAGCCGACGCCCTGCACGCCCTTGCCAAGGCCGGATATGTCGAACGCATCAGTGTGAGCGCCGACGGCAACGCTGCCGAATGGCGCCTAGCCCCCACGTTATCCACAGCCCCTCGAACAGTCCGGTCACAACTATTACCTAACCCCCGCCCCCCGCACGAGATCTCCTCGAGGCCGCCCCGTTCCGCCGCTGAGCTTTTCAATACCCGTACCCATCTCGTGGCCTTGCTTGAGGAGCAACTCACTGACCAACGCCACGATCTCTTCACCCGCGGAGGCTTGGGACACCTCGCCGGGAAGCTCTACGCCCTGCTGCGCCAGCACCCGAGTGTCACCGTGGATTCTGCTGCTCGTCTTCTGGGGGTCACGGCCCGGCATACCGCGACGATCCTGAGCCGCCTGAGGCGTCACAAGCTTTTGGTTGTGCACCGGGATGGCTGGGCGCGCTCGAAGCAGGACCTTCGGAACCAGGCCGCTCTGACGCTCAACGTCTTGGGGACGTTAATGGCTCGGGCGGAGCGGTATCGGATTGAGCGGGAGGTGTGGGCGTGGTGGCAAGCTGAATTGGCCACGATGATGTCAGCGCCGCGGTCGCGGCCGCGGCGCCCGCATGTGTCGAGCCGGCCGTTGTTTGAAGCGAGCACCCCGGGGGAACGGGTCTGGCCGCGGTATCCGCGAGCGAGCAGCAGCCTTGCTGATCACCGGTCCGCACTTGAGCTGGTCGGTGCTGGGCTGTTGAACCCGGAGAATCGGTGGCAGTACCTGGGCGAAGCCGCGTAACCGGACCTATCCGGACCTAGTTCGGGGCTTCTGCATTCCCGGCGACGAGGCGATTCTTGCGTCCGGGGGCGGCTGGGGACTGATCGTCCCCGTCGACGCCGCCGCCGGTTGTGACGTCGCCAGTGAGGGGATGCCGGTGCTGCTGCGAGCAAGGCTCACTGTGTTCCAGAGCGCGATCGCGGCGATGTTCCCCTCGGCGGTTGCATCACGTTGTGGCCTGAAGGCCCGCTATCGCGCGCCCGAAACTTCATCGTGGGGTATTTGACGCCGTCCTACGCCGCCGCAGCCTTCGCCGGGCCGCCGGGCAGCCGGCCCGCTCCTGCGCTGGCTGGCGAGGAGAGAAATTCCCCTTGCATTTCCCCGCACCGCAATAGCGGCGCGATATCACCGTGACATCACTGGGCTCGTGCAACGGCGATGCCGTCAAAGCGATACGGAGCCGCTGTGCGGCACGGTCTGGTGAGGATTTTTGTCCTATCTGGCCATTCATCGTAGCTTCCTTCGTGCCTGCGTCACCCGCAGTGCCGGACGCGCCCTGCGGGCTTATTTCGCCCGGTACTGCGGGCACTTCGGCACTCCCGGTCGCTGTCGATTTCTCTTGCCAGATAGGGCAAAAAAACAGTTGTTCACGAGAAAGAGACAAGCCATGACTGAGTCGGATTACCCGTATGAGAACACCTACCCGAGGCAGCGCTACGCGGACGGGTGCGCCTGTAGCGGGTGCCGCTCGGAAGGTGCCGTCGACACCCCGCCAGGAGAGACCTGCACCGCGTCCCGCTACGCCGACAGCTTCGCCTAAACCGAGGAAAGAAACACTATGCTCACCATCACTCACAGCCACGCCGCCGGAACCCTGATCGACGGCACCAGTAAAGGCGACGGAACCGCCGACGTCCTCAAGAGCGCCGGTTGGCGTTGGGGGCGCAGCATCAGCGCCTGGTTTGTCCCCCAGTCCCGCGACCGCCTCCCGAAGCTTTTCACCATCACCCGCACCCAGGAGGCCTTGGAAGCGGCCGGATTCGAGGTCAAAACCGACATTGACTACGAGCACCGCACGACCGCCGAGGTTGAGGCCGGGAAGATTGAGCGTCAGGCCGACCGGGTCGACGCCCTGGCCGTCAAGGCCGAGCGCACGAGCACCGCAAGCGACGACGCGTGGACCCGCGCCCGGAGCGCGCTTGACCGCCTGCCTGAGGGAGGCGAGCCGATCAAGATCGGCCACCACTCCGAAGGCCGCCACCGCACCGCGATCACCAAAGCAGATAACGCTCTGCGTAAATCAGTGGAAGCCAGCGCCGATGCGAACCACGCCCAGGCGCGGGCCGACGCGGCCACCCACACCACGGACGCCCGCTACCGGCCCGTCACCGTGGCCAACCGCATCGACACCTTGGGGGCTGAGCTGCGCAAATTAGAACGACGCGTCATCGCCGCGCGTTACGACGACGCCCGCGGCTACGTTGACGCCACCGACGCCCAGAAGCAGGCCCGCGCAGAGCACCTCGCACCGAACCTCGCCGAAAAGCGCGACCAGATCGAATATTGGGAAGCCGTGCGCGCCGCCCAGATCGAGAGCGGCACGGCCACCAGTTACGACCGCAGCACCGTCAAGAAGGGTGACCGGGTGAAGATCCGCGGCCAGTGGCGCGACGTCGTCCGCGCCAACCCGAAGACGGTCAGTGTCAGCACCGGATACACCTGGACCGATACCGCCCCGTATGGGGAGATCCAGCAGCACCAGCGACCCGAATAACTGCCGCGTAGGCCGGCCCGCCTAGGGGCCGGCCGCCGTGAGGGGGATGGTGCCCCCTCACACTCCCCCACCAGGTGAATCCGGCCTGGAGGCCGAATCCACACGGAGCCGGCTGCGCCGGCCTGACTCTTTCAAAACATTTCTTCCCTTGGTGGCCAATCATCGTAGTTCGCTCTCGTGCCTGCGCACCCGCCCTCTCGCACGCGGTCGCAGGCTCCCTTATGTCGCACGAGACTGCGGGCACTCCGCCTCTTTCGCTCTCAATCGATTTCTCTTGCCACCCAGGGCAGAAAAACGGTGGACGACACACAAGCACTGCCCACGAGAGAGCTCGGAACCCCGCGCACCTCACCCACCTTGGAGAGAGAAACACCATGACCACCAGCATCCGCAGCGTCACGATCAACCCGACCGACACCATCACCACCGACGACCTGAACGCGGCCCGCATCGGAGCAGACATCACCGCCGCCATCGGTTGCCGAATGTTCGACGTCGTCGGCCTGCAAGACGATATCGACCTCTTCGTGGATGATGAAGGCCTCATCAACGGGTCAACCCTGAACCTGCCCGCGACCGTGCTCGCCCACCGACTCGGCCGCCGCACCGTCATCTTCGGCACCGCCGTCGCCGTCAGCGTCAACGACGGCGGCGAAACCATCGGACTCACCGACCACCAGCTCGCGAGGATCCAGACCGGGCTCGCGCAGAAGCCCGACGACCTCACCATCGAGAAGCTCGTTGACAGCCTCTCCCACTTCCCCACAATCGTCAGCATGTTCCTCAACATCTAGCCACAACCACCGGCTGGCCCGTCCCCCCGGGCCAGCCGGTGAGGGGAGAACCCCTCACACTCCCCCCTCGATCAAACCCTCTGCATTCTTTCTTTCATGCATTCATGCATTCATGCAAGAAAGAAAGAAGGACAGAAAGAAAGAAAGCTTGCATTCATGCATGAATCAAAGCATGATGAACTTATGCAAACACTCATGGTCTACAGCGAGTCCGGCGGAGTGACCAAGACGACGACCGCCGTCTCGATCGCAGCTATCGCCGCGTCGCAGGGGCGACGTACGGTCCTGATCGATCTCGACCCCCGAGCGGCCTCGACAAAATGGCTCGATGTTACACCCGCTGAAGAGGGCCTGCACGTCGGCGCAATCCTCGGCGACGAGAACCCCGAAGGATGGGCCGAGGACCTCGCCATCCAATCGTCCTGGTTCCCCGAGCTACGCATCGTCCCCTCAGCACGCAACGTCTCAAACCGCGAAGCGGACCGCGCCGACCACGCCGAGCTCCGTCTCCGCACGTCGCTCGAGGGCCTCAACGCCGACCTGGTCGTCATTGATTGCCCCAACCGCCAAGGCGGTCCCTTGACCCTGTCAGCGCTCAATGCAGCAGACACCATCCTTTACGCCTCCAGCGCCTCAGGAGACGGCGTTGACGGCGTAGCCGGCGCACGCCGCACCGTTGAGCAGTTCCGAGCCAGTCGGCACCGCATTGGAGCACCCGCAATCCTCACCGAAGCCGGGATCGTCTGCGGGGGAGTGCGCGAAACGATCATGTCCCGAGCCGCGACCGCCAGCATCGACGATCTACGCGACACCGGCATGCTCCTCGTTCCCCTGGTCCCGGACCGCGCAATTGTCCAAGAAGTGCGACTCGTGGGGGAGTGGTACGGCAAATACCGGAAAGGAGCACCCGTGTTAAACGCGTACACCGAGATTGTCAGGCAGGTCATCCGATGAGCACGCAAGAAGACCGCCCCTCCCTCGAATCCCGCAAACGTCGTACGCCACGACCCGCCGCCGACGAATCCGTGGATCCCATCGACTACAGGCCGACAGAAGCAGCCCCGGCCACAGTGCAGCCGACAACACCTTCCACGCCGCCAGCGCCAGTCGCAGAGACGCTGGCCCCACTGCCAACACCCCCCGCAGCCTCGCCGGTACCCACCCCTCGCGGGCGACCGCGCCGCGAAGTGACCCTGCCGTTCAGCACACGCCTGTCCGTGGACGTCCTCGACCTGATCGACACGGCCGTCGCTAACGGAGAAGGCGGAGGCGTCATTCGGAACGTCGTCGAAGACGCGATCCGCGCACGTTGGGGCAACAAATAACCACCAGAACGATAACCCTCCCACAGCGGCACGGAGGCCGACCTGCAATTGAGCCGCTACGCGGCGCCGTAAGTGCCCTTTGCTTTTACCTGTCTGGCTGATCACCGTAGCTCCCTCCCGTGCCATCGTTCCTGGCTTTCGCGGCATATCCTCGCTGCGTTCCGGTATTCCACGACCCGGCACTACGGCGCTCCCAGTCGCTATCGATTTCTCTTGCCAGCCAGGCAAAAAAATTGTTGGTAGAGAGGGAGCGACATCATGAGTGTGCTGGTGACGGTGTTCAGTAAGCCAGCGTGTGTTCAGTGCACGATGACGTATAAAGCACTCGATAAAGCAGGTGTGACGTACACAGTTGTCGACGTGACCGAAAATACCGCGGCCCTCGAATACGTGACGGAAGACCTCGGCTACAGCGCCGCACCCATCGTGGTCGTCGACGAGCACAACCACTGGTCCGGCTTCCGCCCTGACCGCATCGCCGCCCTGGCGAAGAGCAGAGCCCTCGACGCTTAGG
>JBBQYN010000129.1:0-7016 GCA_038208655.1 Actinomycetales bacterium | reverse complement strand
ATGAAGAAGACCGCATGCAGGCCGAGGAACGCCCACAGCAGGGTGCCGGGCCGGTGCAGGTGCCGGCGTCGTTCCGGCGTGAAAAACCGGTCGACTCGGCTGTCGATGCTGTCGATCACGTGGGTCATAGCACTCACCTCGGCAGTTTCGGCTCCCCGGAAAGCTTCGAAAGCCGACGACCGGGGCTGCTGGCTCTGATCACCGTAGGGGGTGCGGGTGAATTGCGGAAGGCCCCGAAGAGAACGAGCGCGGAACTGCCCGGGGTGCTATTCGGTGCTCGCGGCCACCGCCGGATGCGCTGCGGGCTGTGTCGGCGTTCGTGCTGCGGACGGTCAGACGTCGACCAGGCGGCCGTTCAGAATGTCGAGGGTCCAGGCGTGGCTCTGGTGGCGCAGCACGGTGAGGGCGGCGTTGTCGATGCTGTCGATGGAACGGCCCAGCGCCTGCATCAGGCTGAGACGGATGAGAGTGCCGTGGGCGACCACGATGATGCGGGCGCCGGGAAAGTCCCGGGCCAGCCCGTGCAGGGAGTCCAGGCCGCGGGTGGCGGTGGCCTCTTCGGTCTCGGCGCCGTGGAAGCCGCCGGGAAAGCGCAGCGCGTCGAGTTCGGCACCGGCGGTCATGCCCTCGGCGGGGCCGTAATCGCGTTCGATCAGGCCGGGAACCCGGTGGGTCACGGCCAGGTCGAGGTCGGCGGCGATCAGGTCGGCGGTCTCCGCGGCGCGGCTCAGCGGGCTGGAGACCACGAAGTCCCAGGAGAATTCGGAGAGCGGGGTGACGGCATCCGTCGCCTGACCTCGCCCCACGTCGTTGAGCGGGATGTCGGTGGACCCCTGAATACGCAGGGCGGCGTTCCAGTCGGTCTGGCCGTGGCGGATGAGGGCGAACGTCGTCGTGGTCACTGTTCCATTGTGCCTTAGTGCCTGTGCCTGTGCCTGTGCCTGTGCGCCGCTAGGCGAGCAGCTCGCGAATGTCGGACGCGGTCAGCGCGGTGCCGGCGGCGGCGCCGTCGGTCATGACGCTCTCGAACAGTTCGGCCTTGGCTGCCTTGAGCGCCATCACCTTCTCTTCGATGGTGTCCTTGCTGACCAGGCGATACACCATCACGTTCTTGGTCTGGCCGATGCGGTGCACGCGGTCCACGGCCTGAGCCTCGGTCGCCGGGTTCCACCAGGGGTCCAGCAGAATCACGTAGTCGGCCTCGGTGAGGTTGAGGCCGAATCCGCCGGCCTTGAGGCTGATCAGGAACACCGAGCTGCTGCCGGTCTTGAAATCGTTGATCGCCTTGGCCCGATTGCGGGTCTTGCCGTCGAGGTAGGAGTACGAGATGCCGGCGGCGTCGAGGCGGTCGCGGGCCTTGCCGAGGTATTGGGTGAACTGGCTGAAAATGAGCGTGCGGTGGCCCTCGGCCACGGTGTCCTCGAGCAGTTCCAGCAGCGCATCCAGCTTGGTGGACGGCACGCTGGCGTACTTCTCGTCGTACAGGCTCGCATCGAGGCTGAGCTGGCGCAGCATGGTCAGCGAGCGGAAGATCTCGAAGCGGTTGGCGTTCATGTCTTCGATCAGGCCGAGCACCTTCTGGCGCTCGCGGGCCAGGTGGGTGTCGTACACCTTGCGGTGCTTGGGGTGCAGTTCGAGTTCGAGCACCTGCTCCTGCTTGGCCGGCAGGTCGCTGGCGACCTCGTTCTTGGTGCGCCGCAGCATGAACGGGCGGATGCGGCGGCGCAGCTGACCGAGACGCTCACTGTCCCCGTCGGTCTCGATGGGTTTGCGGTAGTAGTCCGTGAACTTGGCGGGGCTGGGGAACAGGCCCGGCGCGGTGATGGAGAGCAGCGACCACAGCTCCATCAGGTTGTTCTCCATCGGCGTTCCGGTGATGGCGTGCTTGAACGGGGTGTTCAGCCGTCGCGCGCAGACGTGCGCGCGGGACTGGTGGTTCTTCACGAACTGGGCTTCGTCGAGCAGCAGGCCCGCCCCGGTGCGGGCGTTGTACTCGTCGAAGTCGAGGCGGAACAGCGTGTACGAGGTGATCACGACATCCGCTCCCTCGGCCAGCTCGGTGAGGCCGCTGCCGCGTTTGCGGCTGGTCTCGGTGATGGCGGACACGACGAGGTCGGGCGCGAACCGGGCGCACTCGGCGGCCCAGTTGGAGACCACGCTCGTGGGGGCGACCACGAGGAACGGTGCCCGGCCGGTGCCGCCGGCGGTGTCGCGGGCATGGGTAACCAGGGCGATGGCCTGCAGGGTCTTTCCCAGGCCCATGTCATCGGCCAGCACGCCGCCGAGGCGGTGGTCGTAGAGAAAGCTGAGCCAGTCGAACCCGGTCTGCTGGTAGGCCCGCAGGGTCGCGTGCACCGACGGGGACAGCGGACGCTGCGTGATCTGGGTCGCGTCGGCGAGGCCTTCGACGGCGCTGCGCCAGCTGTCGGCCTGCGCGGCCACGATGCCCAGCAGCTGCAGTTCTTCCCACAGGTCGCTCTGGAACCGGCTGATACCCAGGCCGGTGCTGCCGGATTCCTGCAGCCCGCGCGCCTCGTCGATCAGGCGGCGCAGCTCCTGCAGTTCCGGCCGGTCGAGACTGAAGTAAGTGCCGCTGTCCAGGATCATGAGTTCCTGTTCGGTGGCCAGGGCGCGGAACAGCTCATCGAAGGGGATCTCTTCGCCCTCGATGCTGATGGTCACGTCGAGGTCGAACCAGTCCCGGGAGTCAGCGCGCTCGGTGGTGGCCAGCCGAATAACGGGGGCCTCGTCAGCGGCGCGGTACTGCGGGGCGTCGGCCGAGACGCTCACCCGCACCCCGGCGGCCTCGAGTCCGGGCACAGCGGTGTCGAGAAAACCGATCATGGCCGCGCCGTCGAGGGTGCTGCGGGCGCTCAGTGGGGCGCCCTGCCGCACCGGTTCGAGCAGCGTGTCGAGGCTGTGGAGCAGGGCGGTCTCGCGGGCTTCGTCGCGAAAGGTGGAATCCCGGGCGGAGGCGTGCAGCGGATGCCGGTACAGCGGTGGCCGCTGGGTGCTGCCGTCGGTATCGATGCCGTCGGCAGGGCAGTACTGCCAGTCCCAGGACAGGTCGATGCGGGCGTCGCTGAGGTGCGTCACCTGCAGCGCAAGCACCGGGCGGGCGGTATCGGGCAGGTCAAAACTGCCGTCCGAGCTGGTCAGTGACAGCTGCCGACGCAGGAACGGGTACTAGTCGGCGAGGAAGGCCGGCTCGTCGGCGACCGGCACCACGAGGTCGGTGGGCGCAAGCGCCAGCGCCCGTAGCTGCGGGCTCACCGGGTGCGCCAGCGGGGTGAGGGCGAGCTGCAGGTCGCTGCTGCCGGGCGTGCCCGGGTCCTGGCCCTCGGCGGGCCCCCAGGTGAACAGGCCGTGGCCCGGTTCGCCGATGAAACCGAACCGGTTCCGGTTCAGCCGTGCCCCGGCCAGGGTGAGAATCGGGGTGAGCACCAGCCCGTCGGCCGCGCGGTGAATGTCCAGTTCCAGTTCGGCTGGCTGGGTCGAGACGGTCACGGCGAGTTGGCTCCCCGTCGCGGTGACCAGGGGAAGACCGTCGGCCTGCGCCTCGGCGAGCAGCTCCCAGAGCGCCCGGTTCGCGAACGTGTCGAGGTGGATCCAGTGGTCGGTGTAGGTGTAGTAGCGCTGCCCGGCGGAGTACAACGCGTACAGGGCGGTGAGCAGTTTGCGATGGCTGCTGGTGAAGGAACCGGGGGTCCAGGCGAGGTTGTCCCACGTGATGGTGCCGCGAATCCATTTGCCCTTCTTGCCCATCATCATGGGCCGGGCGCCGAGACGGTGCGGCTCGGCCGGGGAGAGGGCCTGCAGCCGGGTGCTGCGCGGCACCGGCGGCAGCACATCGAGCTGTAATGCCAGCCCCGTGCTCACCGTGGCGGTGTCGTTCGGTCGGGCCAGCGGGCCGAGGGCGGTCTGCCAGGCCGGCAGGGGCGGCGGCGCCGGCGGCTCGGCGGGCTGCGGGGTCGGCTGGAATGACGGCATCCGTCGCCCGGCCGCCGTCACGGCTGGTGCCACGGCGGCGGGCAGCTTCGCGGTGGCGCTCGCGATCAGCAGCGCCGCGACGTGCTTGCAGTTGCTCTTCATGGGGCAGGTGCACACACCGGATGCCCGCACCGGCACCCCGGCGGCGTTCACGGTGAACGAAATGGTCACCGCGTACGGCTGGGAATTGCTGCCCTGCACCGACCCGAACAGCTGAGTGCCGTCACCGAACCAGGATTGCTTGGTGACATGGCCATTGCGGGCGTACCGTTCGCCACGAGAAAACGCCTGACTGCCGACGATGCGGGCGATTTCGTGGGTGCTGAGGGTATGTGCCATGGCTGTGGGGGCTCCGAACGACGATTAGGCCAACGGGTATTATCTCACGGATGCATGCTGCCCCGTGGGGGGTGCTCGGCCCCCGGCCTCCGTCTCGACACTGCCGGCCGGGACCGGGTAAATTCAGGGAGTGTCGGCGTCGCACCGGCAGCATTTTCAACCGCGAAGGACACAGCGCATGCAAGCAGGGCAGCAATCCCCGGAGAAAGCCAAGACCCCGCTGCAGCTCTACGGGGTGAATCTCACCGAGATCGCCCGGCGCGGCAAACTCGACCCGGTGATCGGGCGGGACGCCGAGATTCGCCGCATCAGCCAGGTGCTGACCCGGCGCACCAAGAACAACCCGGTGCTGATCGGGGAACCCGGCGTGGGCAAGACCGCCGTGGTAGAAGGCCTCGCGCAACGCATCGTGGCCGGCGACGTGGCCGAGTCCCTCAAGGGCAAGCAGCTGGTCGCGCTGGACCTGGCCGCGCTCGTGGCCGGCGCAAAGTACCGGGGTGAGTTCGAGGAACGCCTCAAGGCCGTGCTCAAGGAGATCAACGACGCCGACGGGCAGATCATCACCTTCGTCGACGAGGTGCACACCCTCATGGGCGCGGGCGGCGGTGAGGGGTCTGTCGCGGCCGCGAACATGCTCAAGCCCATGCTCGCCCGCGGCGAACTGCGCCTGATCGGGGCGACCACCCTCAACGAGTACCGTGAATTCATCGAAAAGGATGCCGCCCTCGAGCGCCGCTTTCAGCCGGTCTACGTGGGGGAACCGTCGGTGGAAGACAGTGTGGCGATTCTGCGCGGTCTCAAGGAGCGCTATGAGGCGCACCACAAGGTGACCATCGCCGATTCCGCGCTCGTGGCCGCCGCGTCACTGTCCAACCGGTACATCACTGCCCGGCAACTGCCCGACAAGGCGATCGACCTCATCGACGAGGCCGCCAGCCGGCTGCGCATGGAGATCGACTCCTCCCCGGTGGCCATCGACGAGCTGCGCCGTGCCGTCGACCGGCTCAAGCTCGAAGAACTCGCCCTGAAACGGGAGAAAGACGACGCCTCCAAGGCCCGGCTGGTGCGTTTGCGCGCCGACCTGGCCGAGCGGGAGGTGACGCTCGGGGCGTTGCAGGAACGCTGGGCCCGCGAGCGTGCGTCCCTGAATCGGGTGGGCGACCTCAAGGAACGCCTCGACGCGGCCCGCAGCGGCGCCGACCGCGCCCAGCGCGAGGGCAACCTGGAGAAAGCGTCCCGGCTGCTCTACGGGGACATCCCGATCATGGAACGAGAACTCGCCGCGGCCGAGCAGGAGGAATCCGACGGCCCGCGCATGGTGAACGAACAGGTCACCGCGGAAGACATCGCTGCGGTCGTGGCCGCCTGGACTGGCATTCCGGTGGGCCGCCTGCTGCAGGGCGAAACCGAGAAGCTGCTGCACCTCGAAGGCGAGCTCGCGCACCGGCTGATCGGGCAGAAACCGGCCGTGCGCGCCGTGGCCGATGCCGTGCGTCGCAGCCGGGCCGGTATCTCGGACCCGGACCGGCCGACCGGGTCGTTCCTGTTCCTCGGGCCCACCGGCGTCGGCAAGACCGAGCTTGCGAAGGCGCTCGCCGAGTTTCTCTTCGACGATGAGAAAGCCATGATCCGCATCGACATGAGCGAGTACGGCGAGAAGTTCTCGGTGTCTCGGCTGGTGGGAGCCCCGCCCGGGTACGTCGGCTACGAGCAGGGCGGGCAGCTCACCGAGGCGGTGCGCCGCCGGCCGTACTCCGTGATTTTGTTCGACGAGGTCGAGAAGGCGCACCCCGAGGTCTTCGACGTGCTGCTGCAGGTGCTCGACGACGGCCGGCTCACCGACGGCCAGGGCCGCACGGTGGACTTTCGCAACACGATTCTGGTGCTCACCTCCAACCTGGGGTCGCAGTATTTGGTCGATCCCACGCTGTCGCCGACCGAGAAGGAAGAGGCGGTGCAGCTCACCGTGCGGCAGGCCTTCAAGCCGGAGTTCGTAAACCGGCTCGATGACATCGTGGTGTTCTCGTCGCTGTCCACCGACGACCTTGGCCAGATCGTGGAACTCTACGTTGACCGGTTGCAGCGGCGCCTCGGCGAGCGGCGCCTGGAACTGGCGGTGACTCCGGATGCCCGCACCTGGCTGGCCGAACGCGGCTACGACCCGATTTATGGGGCACGTCCACTGCGGCGCCTGATGCAGCGGGAGATCGACGACCGGTTGGCGGTCGCGCTGCTGGGCGGCAGCATCCGTGACGGCGAGGTCGTGCGCGTGGACCTCGCGCCCGACGGGGACTCGCTCGCGGTGTCGGGGGCCGCGCCCGCCGAAACGCTCCCCTCCGAGGACCTGCTCTAGCGCGAGGTAGACAACCTCACGTTGGTCAGTGGTGATCTCGACAGGCTCGATCAGCGTGGGGTTGCGAGCTTAGGTCGGCGTGAGTCGTGCGATCTGCGTGGCATCCGTTGGTCGAGCTTGTCGAGACCGCCATACGTCCAGCGCAGGCGGCTTGAGCAGCTGAGGGGCAGCATTCAGGTTGTTCGGGTTAGCGTTGGCTTATGCGCGCAACTGTGATTTATGGTGAACGAGATGTCCGAATCGACGAGGTAGCTGATCCCGTTCTGTCCACCGGCGGTGACGCCATCGTGCGTGTCGTCGCGGCCTGCGTCTGCGGCTCCGACCTGTGGCCCTA
>JBBQYN010000128.1:0-7063 GCA_038208655.1 Actinomycetales bacterium | reverse complement strand
CAAACGCCAGTGGCAGCGCTACGGCATGATCTTCCCGCTGCTGTACTTCATCGCCGGTCGGGATCCGCTCACCAATCGATACGAGATTCAGGCCGGCCTGCAAAACGGCGGCTACCTCAAATAGCGCCTGACCAGACGCAGGCGTGGGTGTTTCGGGTGCATGTGCACGTTTCGGGCGCATGACGCGACGCACGTGGGCATATCAGACGCGCGACGGCGCCGGGATGCTCATATCCGGCGCATGAGCGCGAGGGCGGGCGGTCAGGCGGACGGCGGGAACCCGGAGCGGGCGGGGCGACTGCCCGGCGTGGCCTTCGGCACGACGAGAGGGGTGCCGGTCTCGGGGTCGTCGATGATGACGCAGGCCAGCCCGAAGACCTCCTGCACCAGTTCGGCGGTCAGAACCGTGCTCGGGTCGCCCTGCGCCACGATGGCGCCGGCTTTCATCACCACGAGATGGGTCGCGTAACGGGCGGCCTGATTCAGGTCGTGCAGCACCGCGACCAGGGTGCGGCCGTCGGCGTGCAGCCGCGAGCAGAGCTCCAGCACGTCGTGCTGGTGCGCGATGTCCAGAAACGTGGTCGGCTCATCGAGCAGCACCAGTTCGGTCTGCTGCGCGAGCACCATCGCGATCCACGCCCGCTGGCGTTGCCCGCCGGAGAGCTCAGACATATCCCGGTCGGCGAGCGCGGTGATGTTCGTGGCAGACAGGGCGGCGTGAACGGCAGTTTCGTCGTCGCGGGACCACTGCCGCAGAAAAGTCTGGTGCGGGAACCGGCCGCGGCCGACGAGATCCCGCACGGTGATGGCATCCGGGGCGGTCGGGCTCTGCGGCAGCATGGCCAGCTGCCGGGACACGGCGCGGCTGCGCATACGGCCGATCGGCGCGCCGTCGAGCAGCACGGTGCCGGCCTGCGGTGCCTGGGTACGGGCGAGGGACTTAAGCAGGGTGGACTTGCCGCAGGCGTTCGGGCCCACGATCACGGTGAACCCGGCGTCGGGAATGTCGAGGCTCAGGTCGGCCACAACGGTCTCTCGACCGTACCCCAGCCGCAGATGGTGGGCGGCGAGCCGCGTCGTCGGCGGCGCTGGCGGCGTTGCCGGCTGTCTGGGCGTTCCCGGCGTCGACAACGATGCGGTGTCGCCGACTCGGGCGGCGCGGGTACGGGTGAGGGTCATGCGAGGGTTCCCTTCTTCCAGTGGCTGATGAGCAGGTAGCCGAGGTAGATGCCGCCGAGGCACGCCGTCAGCACTCCGACGGGCAGCTGCACGTCTCCGGGCAACTGTTGCACGAGCAGGTCGGCCAGGGCCAGCAATGCCGCCCCGGTGAGGGCGGACAGCACCGTATTCGGGCCGGGCGACCGGCTAAGCCGTCGGGCGATCTGCGGCGCCGTCAACGCGATGAACGCGACGGGGCCGACCACACTGACCGCGGCGGTGGCCAGCCCCATGCCTACCAGCACCGCCAGAATACGGGCGGCTGCGCTCTGCGCGCCGAGCGTGTCGGCCTGCTCGTCGCCCATTTCGGTGAGTTGCAAGCGCCGGCTCAGCGCGAGGGCGCACGGCAGCAGCACGGCGAGGCTGATCCAGATGGTTGTGGCGTGGTCCCACGACCGGGAGGCGAGGCTGCCGTTGAGGTAGGCGGCCAGCACGGTGGCCTGCTCCCGGCCGACCCGGGCAATCACGAACTGCACGAACGCGAGCGCCATCGCCGACACCCCGATGCCGACCAGCAGCATGCGGCTGGGCGAGGAGAATCCCCGCCCGGTGCCGAGGAACACCAGCGCCATCGCCACGCCGGCACCCACGAGCGCGCCGAGCGGCAGCGGCAGGATTCCGGTCCACAGCAATCCGAAGGCGGCGGCGCCGGCGGATGCCCCGGCCGAGAGCCCGATGATGTCCGGGCTGCCGAGGGGGTTGCGTGTGACGGTCTGGAACAGGGTTCCAGCGACCCCGAAGGCGGCTCCGGCCGCGATGCCGACTGCCAGGCGCGGACCGCGCAGGGTGTCGAAGACGATCGCGTCACGCCCCGTGGCGGCGCCGGCGAGCGCGGGGATCACCTCGGACGGGGCCAGTCCTAGCCGGCCCAGGGTGAGGCTCAGCACCGCGGTGACCAGCAGCCCGAAGAGCATCGACACGGCGACGGCCACACTGCGGGGGCGCACCGGGACGCTCAGCCAGCTGCCGGCGCGCAGCGTCACGATGCTCACGCGGTGGATTTCAGCCGGCGCACGGCCAGCAGCAGGATGGGCGCCCCGATGAATGCGGTCACAATGCCGACCATCAGTTCGGCGGGGCTCATGATGATGCGGCCCAAAACGTCGGCCAGCAGCAGCAGGATCGGGCCGCCGAGCAGGCAGTACACCAGCAGCCAGCGCTGGTCGCTGCCGACCACGGCCCGCATGATGTGTGGAACGGCGAGGCCGACGAACCCGATCGGCCCGACAGCGGCGGTGGCCGCGGCGCAGAGCAGCGTCGTGGCGAACGCGCCGAACAGCCGGGTACGCGCCACGTGCGCGCCGAGCGCCCGGGCGGTGTCGTCGCCCAAGGCGAGCGCGTTCAGCGACGGCCCGAGGCCCAGCGCCAGCAGCAGGCCGGCGACCACGAAGGGCAGCACCTCGAGAATCACCCCGGGGTCGCGCCCGGCGAGGGACCCGACCACCCAGAACCGGTAGGTGTCGAACACGGCGGGGAGGCTCAGTGTGACGGCTTGGATGTAGGCGCCGATGACGGCGGTCACGACGACCCCGGCCAGCACGAGGCGTACCGGGGTGGCCCGGCCGCCGCCGGCCCCGACCAGGTACACGATGACCACGGCGACGAACGCCCCGGGCAGGGCCACCCAGACGCTCGTCGCGGCGCTGCCGAGTCCGAAGAACGCGGCTGCCGTGACCAGGGCCGCCGCGGCTCCGGCGTTCACGCCGAACAGGCCGGGGTCGGCGAGTGGATTACGGGTGAGGCCCTGCATCACGGCGCCGGCCACGGCGAGGCTGCCGCCGGCCAGGACGCCGAGCATGGTGCGCGGAATGCGACTGTTCACGACGGCATCGGCGTAGCCGGCGCCGCTTCCGGTCAGCGAGGCCCAGACATCCGTCAGGGGAACGTGCTTGTTTCCCACCGCCAGGCTGAGCAGCACGGTGCCCCCGAGGACCAGCAACGTGACAAGGAGCCCGGCGCCGAGCCCGAAAACGCGGCGTCGCCGGTCGGCGGGCGCGGCGGTGGCCACGCCCGTCGGCGGGTTCAGGGCCGCGCCGACCGGGGAGGCCAGCGTCGACGCCGTAGGGTTCGGGCTCGTCATCGGGTGGGACTACTCCTGACCGGCGTTGGCTGCGGCCTGCTGGATCATCGGCACGTAGGCGTCGAGGGCCCACGGCACGCTGAGCGGTGTGATCATGCTGGAGGCCATCGCGAGCTGGTTCTCGACGTTGGGCACGTAGGCGCCGCCGGCGACCGCCGGAATCTGCGCGAACAGCGGCTGCGCTTCGATCGTGTCGGCGCTGGCCTGGTCGTTAAACCAGGTGAAGAGCACGTCGACGTTGTCGAGCAGGTCGGCCCGTTCCAGCCCGACGGTGCTCGCGAAGGTGCCGGAGGTGAGCGGCACGGCGGCGACGGTCTCGTCCATGGTCAGGCCCAGGCCCGAGATGATGTCGACCCGGGGGTCACCGGACTGGTACAGGGCCAGGGCGCCGGGCTCGGTGGCGGCGACGTAGGCGAAGGACAGGTCAGCGAACCCGGGGTTCGCGGCGGCCGTCTCGGCCAGCTCGGTGCTGATCTGGCTGACCAGGGCGGCGGCTTCGTCGCTCTTGCCGAGTGCCTGGCCGATGATGCTGATCTGGTCGTCCCACGCGGTGCGCCAGGCGTCGTCGGGGTAAGCCACGGTCGGTGCCAGTGCGGACAGGGTGTCGTACTGTTCCGGCGAGAGGCCGCTCTGAGGGGCGAGGATCAGGTCGGGTTCGAGTTCGAGAACGGCTTCCACGTCGATGTCGGGGTAGACGTTGAACGTCACCGGCAGTGGGTCGCCGCTGGCTTCGATGGCGTCGCGCACCCACGGGAAGTACTGGTCGTCGTCGCCGCCCCAGGAGGCCGCTTCCACGCCCACCGGGGTGCTGCCGAGGGCCACGACGGTGTCGGCCGAGCCCCAGCCGATCGTGACGATGCGCTGCGGTTCACTCTCAATGGTGACGTCGCCGAGAGCACTCGCAATGGTGACCGGAAAGGCCCCGTCGGCGTTCGGCGCTGCAGCCGTGACGGTGTCGGCGCCGGCAGTGGCGCAGCCGGCCAGGAGCAGGGCGCCGGCGGTGGCCAGGGCGAGAACGCTCGCACCCCGGAGGGCGGATCGGGAGCGTGACATGGTTGTTCCTTTCAGACGGTGCGGGCACTGTGATATCGACGGATGGGGCAAGAGCGTGGTGGGGAAGTGGGGTGGGAGCGTCAGCGCAGGTCAGGCATGTTCGGCGCGGCCGTTGCGCCAGTACCCCATGAACGACACCTGGCGGCGGTCCATCCCGGTCTCGGTGACCAGGAACCGGCGCAGGGTCTTGATGACCCGGCTTTCACCGGCGAGCCACGCGTACACGCCGCTGCCGGTCTGGTTTTCGCCCAGCAGCCGGTTCGTGACGGTACGCACCGTGTGCTCGAGGGCGATTCCGTGGCCCTCGGCGGAGCGGGTGACCCAGATCACCTGCACGCCGGCGGGCGCGTCGGTGGGCTGCACGTCGCCGGCGCGGGGCACTTCGATGATGGCGCAGCCGGTGCAGGCGCTGGGCAGCGCGGCGAGAATGGAGCAGATCGCCGGGGCGGCGGTCTCGTCTCCGGCAATCAGCACGGTGCGGCTCGTGCCCGGCCGCCATTCGATGCCGACCTCGGGGTCGCAGCCGAGGGCATCCGGGCCGACCAGGGCCAGGGCGTCGCCGACGGATGCGCTGTGCAACCACTGCGCGGCGGGCCCGCCATCACCGTGGGTCACGAACACCACGTCGACCTCGCGCAGCGCGGGGCGCACGGCGCGCACCGTGTAGGTGCGCAGCGGGTTGCGGTGCTCGGTGGGCAGGTCACGCCAGGCGTCGTACCAGGCCGGGCCGCGCGGGAACCGGCT
Organism: Actinomycetales bacterium; assembly: GCA_038208655.1. Classification (GTDB taxonomy): domain Bacteria; phylum Actinomycetota; class Actinomycetes; order Actinomycetales; family Microbacteriaceae; genus Cryobacterium. The sequence goes on along the minus strand of JBBQYN010000128.1, from coordinate 1,968 downwards.
GACTCCGACGCCGGGAAGAGGCAGCACCACCTTGATGCGCTGGTCGAGGCCTTCGGTGCCGAAGTCGTGCAGTTCGGCACCGGTGAAGGTGACCCGGGTGAAGCTGTCCGAGAGGCGCTCGACGGCCGCGACGCTCACGTCATAGACGCGGTAGCTGGGACGCACGGCCGGGGCATCGTCGAGCACGGTCGGCACGGCAGCGGTTTCGATGCGACGCACGATCGTGGAAGTTAGCATGCCCTTAGTATGGCATGCCTTACCTAAGTCGCGTCAAGATGTGTCCCTACACAAAAGATGCGCGGGCGAGCGTTGCCCCGACCATATTGGTCGGGACAACGCTCGCCCGCGCGGGAACAGCGGGAGTGCGGCGGGTTAGACGACCGCTTCCGCCGCCGCGAACACGGCCAGGTTGGCGCGCAGCTTCGCGCCGAGGTCGGCATCCACGTTGGTCCAGTATTGGATTGCACGTTCGGTCACTTCGGCACGCTCCACGCCGCTGATGGCACCGGTGATGGTGTCGAGAAAGCGAGCCTTGGCCGCGTCGTCGTAGACGTCGCGGTACAACGTTCCGGCCTGGCCGAAGTCACTGTCCTCACTGCGCAGCACCGACGCAGAACGCAGCAGAGAGCCGTCATTCTCCCAGGAACCCTCGCCAGCGGCATCCGCATCGGCGACGGGACCGCCCAGTGAGTTCGGGGCGTAGTTGGGCTGGTCGGGGGCGTTGAAGGTGTAACGCCCGGCACCGTCCTGGGAGTAGTTATTGACCGGCGACAGGGGCGCGTTCACCGGAAGCTGGTTGTAGTTAGCACCGAGGCGGTAACGCTGCGCGTCGGGGTACGAGAAGATGCGGGCCATCAGCATTTTATCCGGGCTCGCCGCAATGCCGGGAACCAGGTTGGCCGGCGACAGGGCGATCGACTCGATCTCGGCGAAGAAGTTCTGCGGATTACGGTTGAGGGTATGCGTGCCGACCGCAATGAGCGGGTAGTCCGCGTGCGGCCACACCTTGGTCACGTCGAAGGGGTTGAACCGGTACGTCTTGGCATCGTCATACGGCATAACCTGTACCGACACGTTCCACGAGGGGAAGTCTCCGCGGTCGATGGCATCGGACAGGTCGCGACGGTAGTAGTCCGCGTCGGCGCCGGCGATGAGTTCCGCTTCGGTGCCTTCCATCTCGAGGTTTCCCTGGTTGGACTCGAAGTGGTACTTCACCCAAAAGCGCTCGCCTGCGGCATTAATCCACTGGAACGTGTGCGAGCCGAAGCCGGGCATGGTGCGCCACGACACGGGCAGGCCACGGTCACCCATGAGGTAGGTCACCTGGTGGGCGGATTCCGGCGACAGGGTCCAGAAGTCCCACTGCATGGTGGCGTCGCGCAGGCCACTGCCGGGAAGGCGCTTCTGCGAGTGAATGAAGTCGGGGAACTTGATGCCGTCGCGAATGAAGAAGACGGGGGTGTTGTTTCCTACGATGTCGTAGTTGCCCTCTTCGCTGTAGAAGCGCACCGAGAAACCACGCACATCGCGCCAAGTGTCGGGGCTGCCCTGCTCACCGGCCACGCTGGAGAATCGCTGCATGGTTGGCGTGACAGTGCCGGGCTGGAACACGGCCGCACGGGTGTACTGCGAGACGTCGCCGGTGACAACGAATTCACCGTGCGCTCCGCCGCCCTTGGCGTGCACGATGCGCTCCGGAATGCGCTCCCGGTTGAACTGGGCCAGTTTTTCGACCAGGTAGCGGTCGTGCAGGGCCGTGACGCCGTCGCTGCCGACGGTGAGCGAGCTCTCGTCGCTCGCGATGGGGGTACCGGTCTGGGTTGTGGTGGACTTGATCGTCATGGTGCTCCTAGGTGCGTGAATCAGCGAGTGCGTGAAAAACAGAAGGGCGTGAGAGTGGATGGCTCGGGGTCAGGCGGACTCCAGGCGAGCATCGGCACTGGCGGCTTGACAGTCTGCGCAGATGCC
>JBBQYN010000127.1:0-7144 GCA_038208655.1 Actinomycetales bacterium | reverse complement strand
GCCGGCGTGGACGACGATCGTGCCGCAGACTGTTACCCGAGGTGGATCAGCAGCCAGGTCTATGTCACATTGCCGCAGTGCCAGCGCTTCACCGATGCGTGTTGCGGTGCCGAGCATGACTTCGATGATGTCTCGGACTTGCCCATCCGGCCGTGGACCCAATCGGCCCTCCTCCATGCGCCATTCCCTGGCCGCCTGGCGGATCGCTGCTATTTGCTCCATCGTTAATGCTTTGGGAGTGTGCGGCGGCTGCTTCATGCGGGATGCTTCCTTGACGGGATTGCGGTCGACGATCTCTCGTCTGACCGCGAATGCCATAATCATTCCGAGCATCACCCGGGAGTGCTTGGCACGCGCATAGGACTTTTCCCGCTGCTGCTTCAGGAAGAGTTCGACGCGTCCCACAGTCACCTCGCGGATGGTGAAGTTGTCGAAGAAGGGCAGTATGAGACTGCGTAGCTGCCGCCGGTACGTGTCTTTGGTCCCCTGAGAACGATCGACGTCGTTCATCACATCCTCCATCCAGGCCTGCGCAAGCAGCACGAATGGCGAACTGGCGTTCAAAGAGTCACCGACGCCACCGGCTCGCAAGCGAGCGGTCAGATCGCTCTTGAGCGCCGCTACGGCAGCGTTGCGACTCGCACCAGTGGCAACGACCTTCCGACTCTGACCGTCCCAATCACGAAAGACAGTGACCGCTCGAAATACCCCGGGATTCACCTGGCGCGTTCGGATGGTGCCGCCCGTGCTGATTGGCGTGCGGGGTCTCCCCGCCATCAGAGGTTGGATTCAAGATTGCTGCGCGACCGGGCGGGCTCACGAAGGCTCTCCAGCCACCGAAGGACATCAGAGACCCGGTAGCGGATCTCCCGTCCCACGCGAAAGCCGGTAGGTCCACGGCCATCGTTGCGCAGGTCGTAGATTGCTTGCACGTTCACGCCGAGATACTCGGCGAGCTCGCTCGTGGTGAGAACAGGCTCGAGACCGAGCCGGGAGAGGGTTTGAGTGTCCATAACCCATAGGTGAGCCAGGCCCCTCCAGAGGGCTCGAACCCGCCTGCGCACCTCCATCAGAGAACGCGCTGAATGGATGTGAGGAGGCCGCGAAAAGTCAGAATTCTCGAATAAACGGACAATAAACGGATAATTCATCAAGTCTTGCTCCTTTGGTGAAAAGAAGAAAACCTGATCAAACGATTTTTCGAGTAGGGCGGCCGGGACTTGAACCCGGGACCGACGGATTATGAGTCCGCTGCTCTAACCAGCTGAGCTACCGCCCCCTGCGCCTCGCAGCACCGCGGTTAGTCGGTGAAGTTGTTCGAGGCGTCATCGGTGATCATGTCGTTCACCGGTTCCCCACGATACAGGCATTCGAAAGTGTTCAAGGTGCGCTTGATGTCGTGGGTGGCGATGAGTTTGAGCGATTCAAGCTTCATGGCCGTCAGCCGCTCCGGCGCCGCCGTCAACACCTGCGTGAGCTTGTCGGCCAGGTCCTGCGCATTACCCGGAGCGAACAGGTAACCGTTTTGCTCATCGTGCACGAGGTGCGGCAGCGCCATGGCGTTCGCCGCGACCACCGGCAGCCCCGACGCCATCGCCTCCATGGTGGCGATGCTCTGCAGCTCGGCCACCGACGGCATGGCGAACACCGTGCTGCGTGAATACGCCGCGCGCAGCTCCGCATCCGTCACATAGCCCGTGAACGTGACCCGGTCGCCAATGCCGAGGGTCTCGGCTAGGTGCTCCAGGTTGCGCTTCTGATCCCCCCCGCCGACGATCTCCACCTTCACCGCGAGTTTCGGCGACAGCAGTGCCACCGCCTGCAACAGCACGTCGATCTGTTTCTCGCCGGTGACCCGCCCCACGAAGAGAATGCGGTTCTCGCTGCGCGGCTCAAAATTGGGCGCATAGTTGTCGGCATCGATGCCGCACGACACCGCGTGCACCTGGGTCAACCCGGTGTACCTCTTCAGAAACTGCGCCGCCCGCAGCGTGGGCGTCGTGACCGCCTCGGCCCGCCCGAAGGTGCGCCGCGCCGCCCGCCACGCCGCCTTGATAACCCGGTCCTGAAACCCCAACGGAATCAGCGAGAACTTCACCATGTTCTCGGGCATGAAATGGTTCGTGCCGATCATACGGATGCCGCGGGCCTCGGCCTCGATCGACACCCCCCGCCCCATGTTGATGTGCGACTGAAAATGCACCACATCGGGTTGGAAGGAATCCAGAATGATTCGGCTCTGCCCGCGCACCAACCACGGCAACGCAAAACGCAGCCAGTCATGCGGGTACCAACGCCAGCTGTGGATGCGGTGCACCATCATGGGCTGACCCTCGTGCATTTCCATCCAGCTGCCGTGCCGCCGCGACGCCGCCGGCGCCATGATCTGCACCTGGTGCCCGCGCGCCACCAGACCGGCGGCGAGCCGCTCCGCGAAACGCGCAGCGCCGTTGACATCGGGCGCGAAGGTGTCCGCCGCGATCAGCACCCGCAGAGTCTTGTCGGCCCGAGGGGTGACCCCGCGCGACGAGTCGCCCGGGGTGGCTGTCGTGTCTGACAAGTGGGGTGGTCCCTACGTCGGTGCGCCGGGGGTCTTCGCCCGGCGCAAATGGTGAAATCTCGTCGATCCGTTGACGATTGTGCTGGCGCTCCAGTGTATTCCGACACGAGGAAACCGTCTCACTCCCCTCGGCGCGCCACGATTATTGCCGCCCAGGGGCATCCGTGATTGTGGGGGTGCCGGTCAGCCGTCGAACTGCGGGTGGTACCGGGCCAGTAGCAGAACGCCCCAGATCGCCACACCGCCGGCGATCACAAACGCGATCCCGGCCCACAACGGGGCCTGCGACGCCTCCCCCAGCACGATGATGCCGATACCCACGGCCACGAGCGGATCCACAACCGTGAGGCCCGCGATCACCAGATCCGGCGGCCCCGAGGCATAAGCGGACTGCACGAAGTACGCCCCGAGCGCGGCCGCCAGCAGCAGCCCCAGCACACAGGTGAGCGTAAGCCACTCGAAGTTTCCGGTCTGGATGCGGTTGATGATCACCTTCGCGAGCGTGGCCACGAACCCATACAACACGCCCGCACCCAGAATGTAGAACACAGCCTGAAAACGCTTCCGGAACAGGGCGAACACCACTCCAAAAACGGTGAGCACCACGGCGAGAATCAGCAGGATGGTGACGAGCTTGTCATCGGTGACGGGTCTATCCACGGCCGTGAAGGCCGCGACGGTGACGAACAGCGCCACCCCGCCCACGCACATGCTGATCGCGATGATCGATGCCCGGTTCAGCCGCACGTGACTGACCCGGGCGTTGAGCACCGCGGTGATCACCAGCGCCACCGCACCCAGCGGCTGCACCACGATCAACGGCGCGAACGCCAGGCTGGAGAGCTGAAAGACGATCGCCAGTCCGAGCATGATCGACCCGAACACCCACGACGGCCGCGCCAACAACAACATCAGTTGCCGCGGATTAAGCCCGCCGGTCACCTCGGCGGTGTTCGCCTCGACCTTGGCCACGCCGCGGTGCTGAAATTGCGCGCCCAGGGACAGAAAAATGGCCCCGACCAGGGCCAGTGGAATACCGATGGCCTGACGTGGATCTCGGGTGATCTCCGCTGCCAGATCAGTCAGGTCGGTGCTCACGTGTTGACCCTATCCAGAAGCGTGCCGATATTCTTGTGAAATGGCTGTTCGATCAATAGTAATTTCTGGTAACCCCGTCTTGCACCGCCCCGCGGCCCCCGTCGTCGATTTCGACGACGATCTGCGCGCCCTGGTCAGCGACATGTACGACACAATGGATGCCGCCCCCGGCGTGGGCCTGGCAGCCCCGCAGGTGGGTGTGGGCCTGCGCGTGTTCACCTACAGTTTCGAAGACGACAACGATGTGCTGTGGCGCGGCGTGGCCATCAACCCGGAATTGTGGATCACCCCGGTGCCGGCCGGCGAAGCCGACGACGACGACCCCAACGACGACGAAGGCTGCCTGTCGTTTCCCGGCGAACGTTTTCCGCTACTGCGCTCCTCCTCGGCGATTCTGCACGCCGTCGACATCGACCAGAATCCGGTGGAGATTCGCGCGGATGGCTGGCTGGCCCGCATCTTCCAACACGAATTCGACCACCTCGACGGCACCCTCTACGTGGACCGGCTAGAACACGCCCACGCCAAAATGGCGGCGAAGATCACCCGCAAGCGCAGCTGGGGCGTACCCGGCCTGAGCTGGATGCCCGGCGTCGACGACCTCGAGGGCTAGCCCCGCCCCCCGTAGGCCGATCGCGGCGGGGTTACGCGAGCGCTCGAATGAGCGCCGCCACCCCCGCCGCGGCAATGACCACGATGATGAACGGAACCCGCAGGGCGAACAACCCGGCGGCAACGATGACGGCCGGCACCCGCGCGTCCAACACAATCTGCTGCCCGCTGCCCAAGGTCTGAACCGCGATCAGCGCCGCCAGCAGCGCCACGGTAAGCAGATCCGCGATGCGCGCCGGCGTCGGCCGGCTCAGCATGGCGGGCGGCACCAGGTACCCGAGCATTTTCACCATAACCCCGGCAATGGATGCCGCGATGATGATCTGCCAGAGCGTCACCGCGTCATCCGCTCACGTGAACCGGCACCCCGGCCGCCGCGACCGCCGAACCAGTTGAAATACCCCACCAGCACGGCCACGAGAGCTGCAGCGAGCACCGGCAGGCCGGGCATCAGCGCGGGCGTGAGCATCGCCGCAACGACGGCAGCGGCCACGGCCACCGTCACGGCCTGACGGCGCTTCAGCCGCGGCCACAGCAACCCCACGAAGGCCGCGGCCGCCGCGGCGTCGAGCCCGTACGCCCTGGTGTCGCCCAGGGCGTCACCGATCAGTGCACCGATCAGCGTGGTGATGTTCCAACCGACGAAGACGCACAGCCCCGTCACCCAGAAACCGACCCGACTGCTGGCCGGGGTGGGTTGGGCCAACGCCACAGCCGTGGACTCGTCGATGGTCAGCCACGCGGCGGCCAGCCTTCGCGCCCAACCGCCCCCCACGATCGGGGCGGTGCGCATGCCGTAGAGGGCATTGCGGGTGCCCAGCAGGGTGGCACTGGCGATGGCGGCCGGCCCGGCGGCCAGTCCCCCGGCGGCGAGCACCCCGATCAGCGCGAACTGCGACCCGCCCGAGAACATCACCAGGCTGAGAAAACTGGTCTGCCAGACGCTGAGGCCGGCCGCGACCGCCAACGCGCCGAACGACACTCCGTACGCCGCGGTGGCGCCGCCCACGGCGATGCCCGAGCGGATGGCGATGCGCCGGTTGCGCGCTTCAGCCACGGCCTCAACAGCGGGTTCGGCTGCCGGTTCAGCTGCCGGTGCGGGCCCGTCGTGACTCTCGGGGGCAGGCTCGTCGCCGTCACGCCGAGAGGGCGGGGTCACGCCGGGAATCCGCGGGCGAGGTCGACACCGTGCACGCCGTTGTGAAAGCGCAGCGCCGGGAACACGGCCGACACCGAGAAACCGAGACCCGGAACGGATCCGGCGTGGAAAACACCACCGAACAGCTGGGCACGTTCGCGCATCTGCGTGATGCCGGACCCGACGAGGCTCTCACTGAGCGCCTGCAGGTCATCGTCGATGGTGTACGCGGTGAGGTCGCGCACGGCGTCGTCGGTGCGGCGGAGACCGCGAGCAGACACGGCGGCGGCGCGGCGGGCGGTGGCCCGCAGGCCGTCGTCGTCGATGAGCAGTTGCAGGCCGTCGGCGGTCCACGTGAACCCCACCTGCACCTCGGTGCCGAGGCCACCATGCCGCAGCGAATTCTCCAGCGCAACCTGCAGAAGGCGGTAAATCATCAGCTCGGCGCCGGGCTTGAGGGCAAAACGGTCGCCGGCCTCGCTGATCACCACGCTGAGGCCCGCGCGACGCATCACCCCGAACAGTTCGTGCACCGAGGGGTGCTCAGGCGCGTCGCCAGTGGCGGGCGCGCCCTCACGGGCGATGGTGAGCACCCGACGCATGTCGGCCAGGGCGCTGCGGCCCTCGTCGACGAGGTTGTTCGAGGCCCGCACGGCGGTGCCGGCGTCAGACTCGGCGAGGTAGCGCACCCCGTCGGCGCGGGTGACGAGCCGGGAGACGCTGAGCACCGCGACGTCTTGCAGCTCACGAATCATGGCGAGCCGACCGGCGTGTTCGGCCACGGTCAATTGCAGTGCCACGCTGCGCCGTTCCATGCTGCTGGTGCGGGCACGTGCCCGGCGGCCGCGCAGGACGGTGATCACCCAGGCGGCCAGAAGCAGGGCTGCGACAGCCGCGAACACAACGCTCAGAATCAGCGAGGTAACCAAGGCCGTGCCTTTCTCGACGCCCACGCGGAAGCGCGAGAGAGCTAAAAAGGCCACCCGGGGTGGAGCCCTGAGTGGCCTTTCGCTCCCCGACTTGGACTCGAACCAAGAACCTGCGCATTAACAGTGCGCTGCTCTGCCAATTGAGCTATCGGGGAATACTGAACATATTTTCGCTTGAACAGCGTTGCTACTTTACCAAGATCAGAGCACTATGCAAATTCGGGTGGCGGCCGGCCCGCCGGTACGGCGCCCCTAATACCCGTTCTGGGGGTCGACAACCCCCAGAAACCGCCCGTGATCGGTGAAAGCGCGCACATTTTGACGAATTCGATCGGCCAGCAACGGCGCGGTCATCTCGGGCGTGTCGGCCATGTGCGGGGTGATCAGGCAACGCGGTTCGTTCCAGAGCGCGTGGCCGGTCGGTAACGGTTCCGGGTCGGTCACGTCGAGTGCCGCCCCGGCGAACGAACCGGCCGCCAGCGCCGCCACGAGGGCCGCCGTGTCGATGAGGCCGCCGCGGGCGATGTTAACCAGGTTCGCGTGCGGCGCCAGCAGTGCCAGTTCCGCCGCCCCGAGCAGGTGCCGGGTCTGGCCGGTGAGCGCGGCGGCGACGATCACGACATCCGCTTCGGGCAGCACGGCGGGCAGGTGCCCGGTGCGCACGGTGCGGTGTGCGCCGGGTACGGGCTCGTGGGACCGGCGCACCACGGTGATCGTGGTCTGGAACGGGGCCAGCAGGGCAATCAGTTCGCGGGCGATGCCGCCGGCGCCGATGATGACCACCCGGGCTCGGTACAGCGACCGGCC
>JBBQYN010000126.1:0-7150 GCA_038208655.1 Actinomycetales bacterium | reverse complement strand
CGCGCCGGCCTGGTAGATCACGGGCGAGCGCTGCGGGCTCGGCTCGGACAGGTGAATTCCAGGCACCGTGAAGTGCTTACCCTGGTGCCCGATGGAGTGCACCTTGCTCGGGTCGGTGAAGACGCCGGTTTCGCGGTCGCGCACCACGGCGTCGTCTTCCCAGGACCCTTCCCAGAGCTTGTAGAGCACCTCCAGGTACTCATCGGCGTGGTCGTAGCGGTCGTCGTGCTCGAGCTGGTCTTCGTTGCCCATGTTGCGGGCGGCGCTGGGCAGGTATCCGGTGACGACATTCCAGCCGACCCGCCCCTTGGTGAGGTGATCGAGCGTCGACATGCGCCGGGCGAAGGGGTACGGATGCTCATAGGCGGTCCCAGCCGTCACTCCGAACCCGAGGTGCTCGGTGACGTACGCCATCGCCGGGATCACCAGCAGCGGGTCGGCCACGGGAATCTGAGCTCCGTTACGAATGGCGGCCTCGTTGGTGCCGCCGTAGACGTCGTAGGTGCCGAGCACGTCGGCGAGGAAGATTCCGTCGAAGCGGCCACGCTCGAGAGTTTTGGCCAGCTCCGTCCAGTACTCCAGGTCGGTGTAGTTCTGCGACCGGTCGTCGGGGTGCCGCCACAGCCCGGAGGACTGGTGCGCGACACAGTTCATGTCAAAGGCGTTGAAGCGAATCTGTCGAGGCATAGCCTCTATGCTGCCTAAAAGCACCGCCCGCCGCAGGCCGTCCGACACATCGCGTCACACGATCATCAGCTCGCTGTCAGCTGCGCGGCGCTGCGGATGGTCAGGCCCCGGCGACGGCGGCCAGGATCAGCGCGGCCAGTTCGGCGGGTTTGGTGAACTGGGGCCAGTGCCCGGTGGGCAGGTCCACGTAGCTCACCGACTCCATCCGGGCCAGTTCCGCGACGAACGGCTGCCCGGAGCCGACCCACTCCAGAATCATCGCCGACGGGAATTCGCAGGCGATCACCGTGGCGGGCACGCCGAATCGACGTTCGTCGTGCAGCTGCATCCCGTCGGAGGCCACCGCGCGGGGTTGCGGCACGGCGACGGCGCGAAACCGGTTTCGCAACTCGTCGGTGAGGTCCACGAGGTCGTCGGGTTCGAAGCCGCTCCACGGCGGCAACGGAATCTCGTCGCCGACGACGGGAAGGGCAACGTTGATGCTGGCACCCTCGCCGAGCGGAGCGCTGTCCACATAGATCGCGTGGGCGACGCGGTCCGGGCGGGCGTCCAGCGCCCCGTGAATGATGGCGCCGCCGCCGGAATGACCGACCAGCACGACCGGCTCCGCGGCCTCGTCGATGGCCGCCACAACGGCGGCGACATGATCGCTGAGCCCGATCCCGGCGCGCGGGGAGTCGATCGATTCCAGCCCGGGCAGGGTCAGCGCGCGCACGTCGTACGCCGCGGCTTCCAGGTGGGCGGTGACCTCCGACCAGGAGTCCGCGGTCAGCCAGAAGCCGGGAACGAGAATGATCTGCATGCCCGGAAGTGTACGCGGGCCAGCCGGATTTGGACCGGCGAGACCACGGCAGAACCAGACGTGCCTGAAGTTTCGCACCCGGCACCTTCGCGGCCTACCCGTTCACCTGACCGTTTCGCCAACTGAACCGGTGACGGCTGAACCGGTGACGGCACGTCACCCGGTAGCGTGGGGCAAGACCATTTTGCGAAGGAGCACTTATGACCGGCTGGCGGCTGCGCGATTTTCACTCCGACGATCTCGACGGCATTTTGGTGCTGTGGGAAGAGATCAAGTCGACCAAGACGGAACCGGTTTACGGGCTGCCGGAGGTGCTCGCCTCCTGCCAGAAGGACCATGCCATCGTGGCCGTGCACGGCGACGAGATCATCGGAGCCGCGGTTGGCCGGGCGGCCCACGCGCAGGGCTGGATCGTTTTTCTCGCCACCGCGCGGCCGTGGCAGGGTCAGGGCATCGGAACGGCGATGCTGGCGGCGCTGGAAAAGCGCATGGCTCCGTTCGGCATGACCAAGCTGTCCGCGCTGATGCCCGAGTCCGCATCCCGAGTGGATGCCTTCGTCAACCGGGGCTTTCAACTCAAAGCCAATCTGCGCTACTTCGAACGCCACCTGCCGGTGCAGCGTGAGGAGCTCAAGGCCCTCACCGAGCTGGGTGGCCGCATTCTCAACCGTGACCTGTGGGCGGCCGTGGGCGGCATGACCGCCGAAAAGGAACTGCTGGAGCGACGCCTGGTGTTGCCGCTGGCCAACCCCGAGCAGGCCGAGGCCTTCGGCGTCGTACCGCCCAAAGCGGTGGTGCTGTTCGGTCCGCCCGGCACCGGCAAGACCACTTTCGCCAAGGCGATCGCGTCGCGCCTGGAGTGGCCGTTCGTGGAGGTGTTCCCGTCGCGGCTGGCTGCGGACCCGAAGGGTCTGGCCGGGGCGCTACGGGAGACATTTCTGAAGATCGCCGAGCTGGAACACGTTGTGGTCTTCATTGACGAGGTGGAGGAGATAGCCGCGCAGCGCGGCGGCGAACCGCCCTCCGCTTTGCAGGGCGTCACCAACGAGCTGCTCAAGATCATTCCGACCTTCCGCGACCAGCCGGGCCGGCTCCTGGTCTGTGCCACCAACTTCGTACGGGCACTCGACTCGGCGTTTCTGCGGCACGGACGCTTCGACTACGTGATTCCCATCGGGCTGCCCGATGAGGCCGCGCGGCAGGCGATCTGGGAACGTTACATTCCCGAGGCGGTGGCCGGCACCGTCGACGTGGCCGAGCTGGTGCGCGCGACCGACGGCTTCTCCCCCGCCGACATCGAATACGCGGCCCGGCGGGCCTCGCAGGAGGCCCTCGAACGGGCGCTTTTCGGTGACGTGCTCGTGACCGTCGGGGTCCCGGCGCCTCTGGACGCCCCGATCACGATGGGACCGAGCACCGCCGACTACCGGGATGCGATTCTGGCCACCCGCACCACGGTGTCCCCTCAGGTCGCGGCGGAATTCCTGGAAGACATCGACACGCTGGCGCGGTTGTAGCCGTCGGCGTCAGTCGTGAGTGACGCTTTCGCGCAGGTCGTCGGGCAGGTCCACCGCCGGCTCGGCCGCGCCGAGGCGGCGGGCGCGACGAGAGGCCTGGGCGCCCTTGTACAGCTCCCGCAGAATCGGAAGCCCCGACAGCAGCACGATGGCGATGATGAAGTACTCCGAGTAGCGGGCCACGAAGTCGATCTGTCCGAGCAGGTACCCCACCAGGGTGAGGCCCACCCCCCAGAGGAATGCCCCGACCATGTTGTAGGTCATGAAGGTGCGGTATTTCATTCCACCCACGCCGGCCGCCACGGGAACGAAGGCGCGAAACACTGGCAGGAACCGGGCCATCACGATGGCCTTGCCGCCGTGGGTGACGAAGAACGCGTTGGTGCGGGCCACATTCTGCGGGTTGAAGAACCGGTTGCTTTCCCGAGAAAACACGGCCGGTCCCGCCTTGCGGCCGATGAAATAGGCCAGCTGATCGCCGGCGAACGCGGCGGCGAACACCACCAGGCAGGTCACCCAGATGGGGAAGGGCACCGCTCCGGTCGCGGTGAGCAGGCCCACCGTGAACAGCAGCGAGTCCCCGGGCAGGAACGAGAGCACCAGAAAGCCGGTCTCCACGAAGATGATCGCGGCGACGCCGATGAGCACGAAGGAGCCAAACCAGCCGATCAGGTATTCCGAGTCGAGAAAACCGATTCCGAAGAGGGAGTGCAGCATGCGAATCCTTATCTGGGATGCGGACGGAGTCGAGTCAAGCGCCCGGCGGGGTGAACCGGTTGAAGGGTAGTGCATGGCGCTGCTAGTCGGCGCTTTTCGTTTCGCTTTCGGCCGTGTCGTGCGCACTCGCTTCGGCTTCGGCTTCGGCTTCGGCTTCGGCGGCAGCCTCGTCGGGCGTCGTCACATGCGGCGCATCGTGCTGTGGCAGCGCATACCCGCGCCGCAGCATAAAATCCCGTTTCAGCGCTTCCCAGCGCAGCAAAGTGGTGGTGTGCGCCAAGGACTCTTCGTGCGGCAGTGTGACCACGGCTACCTCGCTTTACCTGACAAAACATGATCAGCGCCCTTGGTGAACCGCGCCCGCCGGTGCGTACGCGCTCCCGATGCTACTCCGGCCGGGAACGCAGTCTGCCAAAAGATACCCCCGAAAGGGAGCGTCGTCAGTAGTGTGGGAAGAATGCACGAGCACACACCCCAGCCCACGGCATCCGTCACCGGATCGCACACGCCAAGCACGGTCCACGGCACGGATCCCAGCACCGATCCCAGCACTGAGTCCGCGGGCGCCTTCGTGCGTGTGCGCGGCGCGCGCGAGAACAACCTGCGCAACGTGAACGTCGACGTGCCGCGCGATGCGATTGTGGCATTCACCGGGGTATCTGGTTCCGGCAAGTCCTCGCTTGCCTTCGGCACAATTTTCGCCGAGGCGCAGCGTAGGTTCTTTGAATCCGTGGCACCCTACGCCCGTCGCCTGATTCAGCAGGGGCACACGCCACAGGTGGATGAGATCACCGGTCTGCCCCCCGCTGTCGCGTTGCAGCAGCGCCGCGGCACGCCCAGCTCGCGATCATCGGTGGGTACGGTCACGACTCTGTCCAATTCGCTGCGCATGCTGTTCTCCCGCGCCGGAACCTACCCGGCCAACGCCCCGGGCCGACTCGAGTCCGACTCGTTCTCGCCGAACACCGCCATGGGCGCCTGCCCGAAATGTCACGGGCTCGGCATGGCCCACACCGTGAGCGAGGCCTCGCTGGTGCCCGACCCGAGCCTGAGCATTCGGGACGGCGCCATCGAGGCCTGGCCCGGGGCGTGGCAGGGCAAGAACCTGCGCGACATCGTCATCGAACTTGGGTATGACGTGGACACCCCCTGGCGGGACCTGCCGCGCGAGACCCGGGACTGGATTCTGTTCACCGAAGAGCAGCCGGTGGTGCTCGTCACCCCGCAGCGCGACCGCATTGCCAAGCCCTACCAGGGCCGGTTCTGGAGCGCGCAGAGCTACGTACTGCACACCCTCGCCGATTCCAAGAGCCAGAGCGTGCGTGCCCGAGTGCTGCGTTATGTCGACACCGGGCCCTGCCCGCTCTGCGGCGGAGCCGGCCTGCGCGCCGACGCCCTCGCGGTGACGTTTTCGGGTCGCAGCATCGCCGAGCTCAACGCCCTGCCCATGACGGCACTGGCCGTGCTGCTGCGCGCGGGCGCGCACACCAGCGAGGTCGCCGAGACGGTGGCCGGCGACCTGGTGCGCCGCATCGACGTGCTGCTCGAACTCGGGCTGGGCTACCTCAGCCTGGGCCGCGCCACGCCCACGCTGTCGCCGGGAGAAATGCAGCGGCTGCGCATCGCCACACAGCTGCGGTCGGGCCTGTTCGGGGTCATCTACGTGCTCGACGAGCCCTCCGCGGGGCTGCACCCGGCCGACGCCGAACCCCTGCTGGTGGTCCTGGAACAACTCAAACTCTCCGGCAACACCGTCTTCGTCGTCGAACACAACATGGACGTCGTGCGCCACGCCGACTGGGTCGTCGACGTGGGTCCACGAGCCGGCGAAGGTGGCGGTGTGGTGCTCTACAGCGGGCCGGCCGCCGGCCTGGCCGCAGTCCCGGAGTCCGTCACCCGGCGCTTCCTGTTTCCCGGTTCCGCCGACGTGTCCGGCACCGACGTGGCGACTGATGCCGCGGCCCTCGGGGCGCGCACGCCCCGCGACCCGCACGGCTGGCTCGGCCTCACCGACATCACCCGGCACAACCTGCGCGGCCTCAGCGCCGAGTTCCCCCTCGGCGTGCTCACCTCGGTTACCGGGGTGTCCGGCTCGGGCAAATCCACCCTGGTGAGCCAGGTGCTGGCCGATGTCGTGGCCGCGCGGCTGCGCCCCGGCGCGGCGGAGGACTTGAACCCGGTCGATGCCGAGCCCGGCGACAGCGCGGCACTGGGCGACGCGAGTGACGCCGAGGTCACGATCTCGCCCGACGAGGGAGTGTCGGTTGGCGGAGTCACCGGACTTGACGTGATCGATCGCATGGTGCGCGTCGACCAGAAGCCGATCGGGCGCACTCCGCGCTCCAACCTGGCGACCTACACCGGTCTGTTCGACGCCGTGCGCAGCACCTTCGCGGCGACCGATGCGGCTCGGGCCCGCGGCTTCGGTGCCGGCCGGTTCTCGTTCAACGTGGTGGGTGGGCGTTGCCCCACCTGCCTGGGCGAAGGATCGGTGGCGGTGGGGCTGCTGTTCCTGCCGGGCAGCTATGCCGCCTGCCCCGACTGCCACGGGTCGCGGTACAACCCCGAGACCCTTGAGGTGACCTATCGCGGCAAGACCATCGCCGACGTGCTCGGGCTCACGGTGGATGCGGCGGTCGACTTTCTCAGCGACGTGGCATCCGCTGCCCGCAGCCTGGCCACCCTGCGGGAAGTAGGGCTGGGGTACCTGCGGCTCGGCCAGCCGGCCACGGAACTCTCCGGTGGTGAGGCCCAGCGCATCAAACTCGCCACCGAACTGCAGCGGGCCCGACGCGGGCACACGCTGTACCTGCTCGACGAGCCGACCACCGGCCTGCACCCGGCCGACGTGCAGTTGCTCCTCGCCCAGCTGAACCGTCTGGTCGACGCCGGCAACACCGTGATCGTGGTCGAACACGACATGTCGGTGATCGCGGCCAGCGACTGGGTCATCGACATCGGCCCGAAGGGCGGCGACGCCGGCGGACTCATCCAGGTCGCCGGGGTGCCGGCGACGGTCGCCGCGCACCCCACCAGCGCCACCGCCCCGTACCTCGCGCTCGCGCTGGGTTAGGGCCGGCCCGCCGGCTCGAGCCGGCGGGCCACGGCGGGGCTCCCGGCCCCACGCCGGCGTAGGTATCGGCTCCTGCCGGCCGAAATAGAACTCACCGCCCTGCGCGACGGCGCCGCGGGCACGTACCGCATCGCCGCGTTCTTCTCGGCAGCCCGCACCAGTGTCGCCGATACGTGGGCCACCGTACTGCGCAAGCCGGACATCGGGGCTAACCTTCGAAGTCGTCGAGATGGAATCACAGGACTCCTCGCCGGCCCTGGCCCGCGGCGACGTTCACCTCACCATCGGCCAGGCCTACTCGAATATGCCGAATTCGACATACGCCGGATTGGCCAGCACCCCCCTTGCTCAAGG
>JBBQYN010000125.1:0-7220 GCA_038208655.1 Actinomycetales bacterium | reverse complement strand
GGCGCCCTGTGCGCGCTCGTGGATCCCGGCGCGATGCGCACCGAGGTCCTGCCGGTGCGGGTGCAGTTGGCCGGCTACGGACGCGGGCAGACCCTGGTCGACCAGCGCCGGCATCCGGGCGAAGACATCGTGCACGGCCTCGCCGAGGAATGGGAGCAGGTGGAGGTTGCCCTCGACGTGGACGCCGACCGCCTGGCGAGAGTGTTCCTGAACACCCTCGGCCTGGCCGAGCCGCCGCGCTGACCGCTAGAGCCGGCCACCTATAGAGCTGGCCGCCAAGAGAGTCGGCTGCTAGTAGAGCTGGCCGACGGAGGCGAGGGCTGCGCGCAGCAGGGTGCCGCGGCCGCCTTCCATCTCCTCGGACACCCCGGGCGACGCGGCTTCGGCGGGCGTCATCCAGGTCAGTTCGAGGGCGTCCTGGCGCGGGTCGCAGGTGCCGGTCACGGGCACGACGTAGGCCAGCGAGACCGCGTGCTGGCGGTCATCCGTGTACGCCGTGATGCCCGGCATCGGAAAGTATTCGGCCACGCTGAAGGGCACCGGGCTGATCGGCATCTGCGGGAACGCCATCGGGCCGAGGTCCTTCTCGAGGTGGCGGAACAGCGCGTCGCGCAGGGTTTCACCGTAGAGCACCCGCCCCGACACGAGCGTGCGGGTCATCTCGCCGGTGGGCCGGGCGCGCAGCAGCACGCCGACCTCGACCACCTGGCCCAGGCCGTCCACGCGCACGGGAACGGCTTCGATGTAGAGGATGGGCAGCCGACCTCGAATCTCGGCGAGTTCGACGGTGGACAGCCAGCCGGGATTGGCACCCGGGGATCCGGCATCGGCCTTCGGCGTCCAGTCCGGATCGGGGTCAGGTGTGCGCACGGTCATGAGTTCATTCTGTCTTACCGTGGCCCGATTGTGTGGCGCGGAGCCGCTCGGCCTCACCCGACGCCCGGCCGCATCGACGAAAGGTCATCCGAAAATGACAGGATGGACGTACTGGGTGCGACCGGGCATCGAGGTGAGGCGGGAGAACCATGAGCGACACCGAACACGGAACCCACCCGGAAGGTGCCGCACGCATCGACGCGGATGCCGTGATCTGGTCCGCCGGGGAAGCCGACCGTGCCGCACGCCCGCTTTTGATCGTGCTGCACGGCTATGGGTCGCATGAGGGCGATCTGTTCTCGCTCGCGCCGCACCTGCCGCTGCAGCCGGTCATCGCGGCACTGCGGGCACCGGTGCCGGCCGGCCAGGGTTGGGCCTGGTTTCCGATTCAGGATCTCGGTAATCCGGCCCCGGCCGCCGTGGACGCGGCCGTCACGGCCGTTCTGGAGTGGCTCGATGGGCTGGCGGTACCCCCGACATCCGTGGGGCTGTTCGGTTTTTCGCAGGGCGGCGCGATGACCCTGCAGCTGTTGCGCGCGGCCCCCGACCGCTTTTCGTTCGCGGTGCAGCTGTCGGGTTTCGTGGCTGCCGGCGAACGCCCGAATGATGCCGAGTTGGCCGCACGCCGACCGCCGGTGTTCTGGGGCCGCGGCACGGCCGACCAGGTGATCCCGGCCAGTGCCGTGGAGCGCACGCAGGCCTGGCTGCCCGGCCACGCCACCGTGACCGAGCGCATCTACGAGGGCATGGCGCATTCCATCTCGCAGCCGGAGCTGGCCGACGTCGTCGCGTTTCTGCGCACGCAGTACACCGGAGCCTGAACCGACCGGCGCGACGTGACGAAAACCGGATGACACGAGCCACAGGGGCCCGGTTCATCCGGTTTTCAGCAATAACTGCTCAGTTGATCCGGTTCTCGTGACGGTCGACGTCCGCCAGCTGCCCTTTAGCGGCGGCTGGAGCTGCCGGTTCCGCGTGCGGCGGCGGCTTCTTCCTGCGCGGCCTGGCGTTCGACGTGGGCGATCTTCGCGGCGCGGTGGGCGTCGCGTTCCTTGACCACGATCTGGTCGGCGCGCACGCCGGCCTGGGTGGAGCGCTCGAGCACGAGCCACGCCGGCGGCTGCTGCAGCAGGGCACTGATCTCGGCCGTGGTGAGCGGGTCGGTGATCTCGCTGCGGCTCAGGCCCGAAATGGACACGCCCAGCTTGGCGGCGACGACCTGCTTGGGGTGCGGACCGTTGGTGCGCAGTTCGGTGAGCCACTCGGGCGGGCTTTCCATCAGTGCGGCGAGCTCGGTGCGGGTCACGAACGCGGTCTGAAAGTCTGCGGGAGCCGCATCGAGCAGAATCCCGAGTTTCTGGGCGGCCGTGGCCGGCTTCATGGACTGGGGCTTCTTCTCGGAACTCATGCTTCAAGCGTATAGCCTGAAGGCACCACTGTCTGAGCGATTCGCCGCCAATCCTGGCTCGCACGCCCACTCTGGTGTTTTCCTGCCCCATCCAGCGCCGCGACGGCTCACCGTCTCGGCCTGACATATTCATCTTGAACGGATGCCGATGACTTTCTCTCTTGCCTTCGTCGCCGGCGTCACCCCTACCAAGTGGACCCGGATCTGGGCCGATCGACGCCCCGACGTGCCGCTGTCGGTGTTCCGCGCCGCGACCAGCGAGCAGACCCTGGTGTTGCACGACGGCCGGGCCACGGTCAGCCTGGTGCGGCTGCCCATCGACCAGACCGGGCTGAGCGTGATCGGCCTGTACCGGGAGATTCCGGTGGTGGTGGCCGCGAAAGACCACTTCATCGGCGCCGACGATTCCATCTTCATCGCCGACCTGGCCGACGAACACCTGCTGCAGGACCCCGATGACGTTCCCGAATGGCGGGACCTGTCCACCGAGATCAAGCAGGGCACCCGACGCCCGCTGGTGCCGATGCGCGACCTCGATGATGTGATGGAGCAGGTGGCGGCCGGCGTGGGCATTGTGATCGTGCCGCACTCCATCGCCCGCCTGCACAGCCGCAAGGACCTGATCAGCCGGCCCGTCGAGGGCGTGGCAGAGACCCAGGTGGCCCTCGCCTGGCTGACCGCCCAGACTACCGAAGCGGTGGAAGAGTTTGTGGGAATCGTGCGCGGGCGCTCCAGTGCGAGTTCGCGCACCCCGTCGTCGGATTCGGTGTCGGCGCCCGACCGGTCCGAGCGCAAGCCCAAGAAGACCGACAAGGCCAAGGCTGCCGCGAAGGCGCTGCGCGTCGAAGCGGCCAAGGCCAAACCGGCCGCGAAGAAGAGTCAGGCCGCCGTTCCCGGCCGTACCCGGCCCACCCGCAACCCGAAACGCCGGTTGCGCTGACGCCTCGCTCCAGCGGTCGGTCCGGGGGCGGGGGCAGCGGGTCGGGGCAGTGGGTCGTTTTAGTGCAGCACGCTCAGGATGTTGCCGGCCGGATCGGTGAACCAGGCGATCTGGGGTTCTCCGCCGCGTGAAATGCCCTTGTCGTCCTGGTCGAAGCCGTCGTAGCGCAGAAACGTCACCCCGCGGCGGGTGAGCTCGTCGACGGCCACGTCGATGTCGGCGACCTCAAGGTTGAGGATGGTGAAGACGGCCGGTACGTGATCGGGTTTGGGGTACACGATCACGTCAGCGCCGCCGGGCAGGCTGATGGTGAGCAGCCCCATCGTGCCCGCCTCGCTCACTGTGAGACCGAGAACGTCGCCGTAGAACGCCTGTGCGGCCTCGATGTCGGTCACGGCGAAGCCGCTGAAAGCATGGTCGATGCCGAGACCGGTGCTGGTGGGGTCGGTCATGTCGTTCTCCTCAGGAGGATCGGTGGGGCGTGGACGGTCAGCGGGAACTGATCGAGGCGAACTTGCGAATGCATAGCGGTACGAAGATCAGCAGCATCACGGCGGTGCCGATCAGCGTGGTGAGAATGGGATTCTGCATGGTCCAGACGTCGGGCACCGGCGCGGTGCCCTCGTTGCCGAACAGTTCCCGGGCCGCCTGCACGAGCGCGGACACCGGGTTCAGCTCGGCGAAAACCCGCAGCGGCGTGGGCAGAGTTTCGCTCGGCACGAAGGCGTTGGAGATGAACGTGAGCGGGAACAGAATCAGAAACGAGGCATTGTTGATCACCTCGGGGCTGCGCACGCTCATGCCCAGCAGCGCCATCACCCAGCTGAAGGCGTAGCCGAACAGCAGCAGCAGGGCCACCCCGGCGAGAAATTCCGGCGGGCTGGAATTCACCCGCCAGCCCACCAGTAGGCCTGTGAGCATCATGATGACCATCGAGATGGTGTTGAGCACCAGGTCGCCGTTGGTGCGACCGATGAGCACCGCCGAGGAGGCCATCGGCAGGCTGCGGAACCGGTCGATAATGCCCTCTTTGAGGTCTTGCGCCATGGCCGCGCCCGAGAACGTCGCCCCGAACACCACGGTCTGGGCGAAGATACCCGCCATCAGGAATTGCACGTAATCGGTGCCCTGCACCTGGATCGACCCGGCATAGACCTGGCTGAACAGGAGCACGAACATGATCGGCTGGATCACCGCAAACACCAGCATATCGGGCGATCGCTTGATTTTGATCAGGTTGCGCTTGGTCACCGTCCAGCCGTCGGAATACCACAGCGAGAGCGGGTTCCAGTCGGGCAGACCTGCCCCGGCGCGGGGGGCGGTCACAGTGGCGGTCATCGCGCGTGCTCCCTCGGTTCGGCGGCGGTTCCGGAGCCATCGGATGCGTCGGTGGAGTCGGTGTGGGACCGACCTGAACGGCCCTTCTTGGGTGTCACCGCATCCGTATCGGCGTCCTGGCTGAGATCGGCTTTGTGACCGGTCAGCTTGAGGAACACATCGTCGAGTGTGGGCCGGCGCATGCCGGCGTCGTGCAGGTCGATGTTGGCCGCGCCGAGGTCGGCGAGCACCCGCTGCAGGCCGAGCGGTCCGTCGGTGACGGCGACCTCCACACCGCGACGGTCGGTGGAGACACTCGGGGTGCCCGCGCCGTGCCGGGCCATGATGTGCTGCGCGGCGGCGCTGTCGGCGGCGTCGACGAGGGCGATCACCAGGCGGTGCCCGCCGATCTGGGCTTTGAGCTGATCAGAGGTGCCTTCGGCGATAACCCGACCGTCGTCGATGACCATAATGTCGTCGGAGAGCTGATCGGCTTCTTCAAGATACTGGGTGGTCAGCAGCACGGTGGTGCCGTCGGCGACGAGGCGTTTGATCACCTCCCACAGGGCAATGCGGCTGCGCGGGTCGAGCCCGGTGGTGGGCTCATCGAGAAACAGCACCTTGGGGTTCATCACCAGCGCACCGGCCAGGTCGATGCGACGACGCATACCGCCGGAGAACCCTTTGACCGGCCGGTTGCCGGCCGCGGTGAGTTCGAACAGGTCGATCAGCTCCTGCGCGCGACGCCGGGCGACGGCACCGCCCAGGTGGTAGAGCCGCCCCACCATCTCGAGATTCTCGAAACCGGTGAGGTTCTCGTCGACCGCCGCGTATTGGCCCGAGACGCCGATGATGCGTCGAACGCCCTTGGGATCGGCGGCAACGTCGATGCCGTCCACAAAAGCACGGCCGGAGTCGGGGCGAATCAGGGTCGTGAGCATCTTCACGACCGTGGTCTTGCCGGCACCGTTGGGACCGAGTAGGGCTTTCACTGTGCCGCGGGGCACGGTGAGGTCGAGGCCGGCGAGAGCGTGCACCGGCCCGGTCTTGGACTGGTAGGTCTTGGTCAGGCCGGTGGCTTCGATGATCTGCATACGGTGTCCTTGCCGGCACCGAACGACACGTGTCAGGCCGATGAGCCACGGCCGTGGGGTTCGGTGCCACGTCGCGGGAGCTCTGCGGTACGGGGCGCTTCAGAAGATGACTCCAGAATAATCGCTCGTGTGCACCGTGTCCAGATCATCGTGGCCACGCACGGACCGGGCCACCCCGCGTCGGTGCGGGGTGGCGTCTCGGGTTAGACCTGGTCTGCGCCTCCGGCGGCAAGGTCGCCCTGGCGGTCGTCGAGCTTGCCCGAGGCGGTCTCGAGCACGCGGTTCAGCTTGTGCAGGGCGCCGCTCAACGCATCATCGACGACGGATGCGTTGTGGCTCACGGTGTGCGGGCTGCCGCCGGCCGGGCGCGCTTCGAGCAGGCAGCGAATGTCGTCGCCGGTGGACCGGCCCGCACTGCCGTCGCTGAGGTGCACCTCGACGCGGGTGAGGTGGGGTGCGTAGCGGGAGAGGGACTCGGTCACGACGCCTTCGACGTAGTCGGTCAGGGCTTCGGTGCCGTCAATGTTGTTGTCTGTGTTGAGTAGAACCTGCATAGTGTGCTCCTTACGCTTGAGCGGCTGCCTGCCGTCACCGTGTGGTGCGTGGTGGCGATCAGCTCCGCAAACTCAGCGTAGCGCCGCAGGTTCCATGCCCGTTCAGCATTCCCGGCCCCGCTTTCTGATAGTGAGCAGGGAAAGGCCTATGAGCTGACTTGATGCGGGCTGAAGACATCCGTACCGTGTCACGATCTGCATGGGGAAAGACCCCATGGAGAGGCAATCATGACCACGACCGTTCCGAACAGCACCACTCGCACTCCGGCGCCGGTCGGCGCGCGCGACGAGGTACAGCTGGCCCGCCGCATCGTGGTGGGGCTCGGCCTCGCCGTGATCGCCGCGATCCACGTGCTCGATCTACCCGGAAAGTTTGCAGAGACGCCCTACCTCGCCGTGGCCTACATCGGCCTGATCGTGGTGGCGGCGGTGATCGCGGAACGGCTCTTCCAGCGGGCCTCCCGCCTGGACTTCGCGGCCGCCGCGACGCTCTCGGGCATGGCGTTTCTGGCCTTCGTCGTGAACCGCACGGTGGGTATGCCCGGAGCCATGGGCGACATCGGCAACTGGCTGGAACCGCTCGGCCTGCTCTCACTGGTCGTGGAGGCTTTCGTGGTGTGGCAAGCCATCGCGGCACTGGCGTCGCTGCCGCGCAGGTCGACTACCGCACGGTGACCGCCGCGGGCTCGGTGGCCGCATCGAGCCCGGTGCGCGCCCCGAGCCCGGTACCCATGGCGAAGAAGGCCAGCTCGTGGGCAGCGGATGCCCGGAACGCCAGCCACATCGCCTGCCGATCCGCCGCGCTCGCCGTGGTCGCCGCGTTCTCGACGAAACCGATTGCTCGCTGAGTATCGGCGGCGAAGGCCACGTCGGCGTACGTCGCCAACCAGGCGGCGTACGGGTGCTCGGCGTGGTTGACGGCGGCGAGGCGTGCGCCCACATCTTGGTAGATCCAGAAGCACGGCAGCAACGCCGCCGCGAGGGTGGCGTAACTCGCTCCTCCGGCCACAGCGAGCAGGTGGTTGAGATAG
>JBBQYN010000124.1:0-7248 GCA_038208655.1 Actinomycetales bacterium | reverse complement strand
AAACTAACTACCTCCTGTCGTCGAAGACCGGGTGGGTCTTCGACGCGCCCTACGGGCTGTCTCGCGACATCGGAATGCTCCAGTGCCGATAGCAGACTGTACCCCGTTTGGGGGGTAGAACCTAGAGTCTGGTCGCGAAATACAGAAAATGGAGTTAAAATATGAGTTTTGAAATTGCAGGTGTTGCGCGCTGGAGACAAGAAAAAAGCGGAGCAGCCGCCGGGGTTTCCCGTGACGGCTGCTCCGTTTCACCCGTGTTGCGGGCGACCTTGCCTGTTCAGTCCGGTGCGGCGACTTCCGTTCCGTTGGGTCGCACGTTGCCTGCCCATCGGTTGCCATTTCCGCCGTAATAGCCGGTCGCGGGGCCGAACTGGCCACAGTCGGCATGCATGTCTGTGCCGAACGTGTTGTTCAGATATCGGGTGTTCACGGGGGGGATGCCGGATTCGTAGCCGGCGTAGAGGCAGTAGCCGCCGCCGTTGAGCAGGTTGCCCTGCACCAGCGCATTTTGCACGGCCCGTTGCTGGCCGAACAACGAGATGGACGACGAGAAATTGGGGGCGTCGCCGGCGTCGAGCCGGTTATTGATGATCGTGAAATCGGAGCCGCCCTGAGTATAAATCGCTTCATTGTGGCTTCCGTCTGCAGATGGGTCGCCGATCACACTGAGGTCGTGCACCCAGGAATTGGTGATCGTCACGTTGTCCTCCATGTAGAAACCTTTCCCCCAACCGTGCACATTGCAGGCGTCGCAGCTGTAATTGGCCCAACCGACCGCGTGTTCCCCGGCACCGGACGGGCCCGGCCCCACGATCTCGATCCGGCGGAGGACCGCCCCGGCCGAAAATACTTCGATCTTTCCCGTGATTCTTGAATCCTCGATCGTCACATTCTCGGCGCGAATCTCAATGTTGCCCACCACGTCCAAGCCCGACACAATCGCCCCCGGGCTGGTGATGTACAGGCCGTCGGAGGCGGTCAGTGCAGTGCCCATTGGCACGCCGGTGCTCGACTCGTCCGGCCATCGAGTGGGCTGCAAGGACTCGGCGGGCTGTGCCGGCAGCGCCGGCACAGCCGACGGAGCAGGCTCAACGGACGGCGCAGGCACGGGCGTCGGCGCGGGCACCGGGCGGGGTGCACGATCCCGCGACCCCCAGCCCGACGATGGCGAATGCGCGCCCGGGAGGTGGCCGCCGGTGTGCGCCATGGCGGGGTGCACGCCACCGACCAGGACCAGCACTCCGACCGCGAGCGACACGACGGCGGCCCGGGCCCATCGGGCGGTGCGCGGCGGCAGGGATCTTGGTTGGTGGCTTCGAACTCTCACACCCGCCCGCCGACCCGCGAGCTGTTGTCCCGCTCCCACTCAACGGACGGTGCGATGAAACGCGCGCGAAGTCGAGCGGCGGCGATGACGGCCATGTACACCAAGACGCTCACGAGCTGACTCGGACGTCGTCGCAGCAGGTTCTGCAGATCGGTAATCTGGCCGCGCTGTCCGGTGCTCACCCGGGGCGACGCTGCGGTGCCGGTATCGACCTCGTGTTGCGTGCGGTAGGACCGGTTCATGATTCGCAGCAGGTCGGCCAGCCGTCGTGGAGTGTGAACGATCACTGGATCGCTGTCGACAATCACGCGCTGGTCGGCCGGGACCAACTGGTCGATGAACAAGTCGTCGGACACAATGTCGGGAAATTCGTCGAAGAGCTCACGGCCGGCCACCGAAAGCGCATAGGTCCCCGAACCCCATAACGCCGTACAGATCGAGGGAAGTTGCTCGCGAATTCGATACCACCGTCGTACCGGCCAGGACGCCTGGGTCGTATCGAAACGGGCGGGCGGGCGGGCCGCCAGAGTCGTTCCTTCGCGCAGTTCCCGCGCCACGGCACGGGCAGCATTGGCCGTCATGACGACGTCGGCGTCCAGGTAGATTCGGGGACCGCCGATCACCTCGAGGTCGCCCGCGCGGAGAGCCGCCGTCTTCGACGCCTGGCTCAGTTCCAGAACGGTCACCCCAGACCGGCCTCGCGCGAACTCTGCCGTGTCGTCGACGCAGCCGTTACAGACGACGATCACTCGGGCCGAGCCGTCGGCCGTGACAGCGGCCAGGGCGTCCAGACAGCGCCCGATGACCTCAGCCTCGTTGTGAGCCGCGATGATGATAGAAAACGGCGGCCAGGCGGCGTGCGAGGTCATGATGCGCTCCGGGACGGTAGCGATGCTCGCGCAGTCGAAGAGAAGAACACTCGCAGGCTCTCCCGTGCTTCTGCCCGCCGCAGCCGCAGCAGATTATGCATCACCGCCACAATCCAGAACCCTGAGAAGGCCACCGGTCCGTGCCATTTTCGGTAGTAGCGCAGCTTGTTTACCGAGAGCAAGGCGTTCAATGCCGTGTTCTGGCCGGAGCCGCCACCGCGGTGACTGACCACGGCTGAGGGGGTGAACATGATCCGGTACCCGTGTGAGCGGATGCGGCGGGAATAGTCCGTCTCTTCTGAGTAGAGGAAGAAGCGCTCGGCGTCCCACGGGCCGATTGTGGGCAGGATCTCGCTGCGAACCATCAGGGCTGCGCCCGTTCCCCAGTCCACCGGACCGGCTTCCCGATAGCGGGACTCATCACGCACCATTTCGGCCATCCATTGCGGACGAGTGGGCCAATGATCACCGAAGATGGCCTCGCCCAGAG
This sequence comes from Actinomycetales bacterium, assembly GCA_038208655.1. Lineage (GTDB taxonomy): Bacteria > Actinomycetota > Actinomycetes > Actinomycetales > Microbacteriaceae > Cryobacterium. Next base: position 4,562 of record JBBQYN010000124.1, on the reverse strand, counting down.
AACCGAGTGTGGACGGTTCCCTCCGCAACGACGGTTGCGGTGCCCCCACCGCGTCGAGCACGAGGGGGAGGGCCGCCACGACGTCACCGACGCTGCAGACCTCTGACAACCGAATCAGACAGCCGGGGTTGAGCACGAGATCGGGGTTGAGGAAGACGGTGAATCGACTGGGAGGGGCGTTCTCCGCGGCGAGATTCAGACCTCCGGAATAGCCGAGATTCGCGCCGGCATCGATCACGACGATGCGGGAGTCCTGGCCCACGGCCTGCGCGAGTGTCTCATCGTGGGAATTGTCCACGATGATCATGTGCCAGCTGAGCGTTTCCGTGGCTTCCGGGACGGAGGCGACAAGGGCTGGCATGTCGGCAGCGCTGCGATATGCGACAACGAGGATGGTGATATCAAGCATGGATGGCCTCCTCGGTCGGTCGGCACAGCGGAAGTAGGGGGGAGGACTCTGTCGGCATCAGCCTTGGGGCCTTTCTGCAACGTGAACGGGTGAGCGGGTGCTGAAGAAGGTTTCTTGCCAGACCTCGAGGCTCATCAGGGTCCAGAGCCGGTTTTCCTCGTTGAAGCGGCCGCTGTCGTGCCGCTCCAGCAGGGCGCGCACCGCCTTCTTGTTGAAGGTCTGCGCGACGAATGAGTCGGTGCCGGTGAGTCGTTCCCACATCGAATCGCGCAGACCGGAGCGGAACCAGTCGCCCATGGGGACCCGGAACCCCACTTTGCGCCGGTCGACGACCTCGGCCGGCAGGCTGCGCCGCGCGACCTCCTTGAGCACCCATTTGGTGGTGCCGCCGCGAACCTTCACCGAGGACGGCAGCCGGAAGGCGAGCTCTACGAGTCGGTGATCCAGCAGCGGGGGCCGCAGTTCCAGAGACGCCGCCATGGACATGCGGTCTCCGCGTTCCAGCAGGTTGTCAGGCAGCCAGCTGTTCAGGTCACTCAGCAGCATCTCGCGGATCACATCGGTGCCGCCGACCGCGGCGGGTGCGCCAGCCCGGGCGGGCAGCGCGCCCAACAGCGCCTGACGCTCAGCGAGGGTGAAGGGGGCGAACCAGGTGCGAAGCTGCTCGGCCCGCGTGTCGGCTCCGGCCGCGCGCAGTGCGATGCGGGCCCGGCCCAGAGTTTCCGGCAGGTGCGGGTCGACGGCGCCCACGAGCGCGCCGCGCAGGCGGGCCGGCAGCACCGAGGCGGCTGCGACGGCACGGGCGGCCCGATACTTGGGGTATCCCGCGAAGAGCTCGTCACCGCCCTCACCGGACAGGATCACCCGCACCGACTGGCGGGCGGTCTGCGCGAGACGGTACACGGCGACGTCGGAGGGCTCGGAAATCGGGGCGTCCCGGTGCCAGGTGAGTTCCGGCCACAGGGATTCGAAATCTGCCGAGTCCACGAGCACTTCGTGGTGGTCGGTGCCGACATGCTCGCTGACCCGGCGTGCCCAGGGGAGTTCGTCGGTGCGCGCATCACCGAAACCGGCCGCAAAGGTTTGCACCCGACGGTCGGGCCGCAGTGCCGCGATCTTGGCCACGATCAGGCTGCTGTCCACTCCGCCGCTGAGGTAGGCACCCACGGGAACGTCGGCGACCAGCGCCGAGTCGACGGCCGCGGTGACGGCGTCGTCGACAGCGTCAACAGCAGCCGCAGCGCTCCAGGTACCGCGCGGGTCTGCGGCCGGCGGTGCCCAGTACCGGGTGAGCAGCACCGTGCCGGACCGCGCCAGGGTGACCCGGTGCGCCGGGGGCAGTTTCTTGATGCCCGCGAACAGGGTGTCCGGCGACGGCACAGACCGGCCGGACAGGTAGGCATCGAGGCTGAGCAAGTCGACACCGGCGGTGCCGGGCGTGGCGACCAGCAGCGCTTTCACCTCGGACCCGAACAGAACCTGCCCGGCCTGCACGGAGTAGTACACCGGCAGAACTCCCAGCCTGTCACGCACTAGGTGGGTGTCACCCGTGCTGGTGTCGTGCACGGCGAAGGCGAATTGGCCCAGCAGATTCTCGATCCAACCCAGCCCATGACGGCTGATGCCGGCCAGGATCACCTCGGTGTCGCCATCCGTTCGGAACGGGTAGCTCAGCGTGGCCCGCAACTGCCGGTAATTGAAGATCTCACCGTTAAAAGTGATGACCCAGCGGCCGTCGGCGCTCTGCATGGGCTGGCGTGAGGCGGCCAGGTCGATGATCGCCAGCCGGGTGTGGGCGAACCCGATTCCAGCACCCTGCCAGAAGCCGTGGTCGTCGGGCCCGCGGTGTTCCAGGGTGTGCGCCATGGCCCCGAGCAGGCTCGTGTCCACGGCGTGAGAGTCGAAGCTGTGGATGCCGGCAATTCCGCACATGATCAGCCTCTCGCGGTCGTCGTCGGGAAGCTGCCGGGGGTCGGGGCGATAGGTGGTGTCATGAGTGAGTGAGAACCCCGTCTTTGTGTGTGTACCGCTCCCCGGTGACCGGGCAGAGGAACTGGTCAGGTTCCGTCTCGTGCAGCGCGACGCCGCTGCGGCCGACCCAGCCGATGCGTCGCGCCGGGCTGCCGGCGACGAGCGCGAAGTCGGGCACGTCCCGGGTCACCACGGCGCCGGCGGCGACCATCGCCCAGCGCCCGATTGTGAGGGGGGCGATGCAGACCGCGCGGGCGCCGATCGATGCTCCCGTGCGCACGGTCACGCCGACCATCTCCCAGTCATCGTCGGTCTTGCGGCTTCCGTCGATGTTCACAGCGCGGGGAAACAGGTCGTTGGTGAATACGGCGGCGGGGCCGACGAACACCCCGTCTTCCAGGAGTGCGGGCTCGTAGATAAGCGCGTAGTTCTGGATCTTGCAGTTCTTTCCCAAAATTACCCCGGGGCCGACGTAGGCGCCTCGGCCCAGCACGCAGCCGGGGCCGATGCGGGCGTATTCACGCACCTGGGACAGGTGCCAGATCAGGCTGCCTGCCCCGATCACGGCGCTCGGATCGATGTCGGCTGACACGGCAATGCTCATTAATACGCTCCTTCAGGTTTGAGGACGACCTTGAAGGTGCGCCAGATAATCACGAGGTCTCCGGCCAGGGACCAGTTCTCCACGTAGTACAGGTCGAGCCGCACGCTTTCTTCCCAGCTCAGGTCGGAACGACCATTGATCTGCCACATTCCGGTGAGGCCGGGCTTGATGTACAACCGCCGGTGCACATGGTTCTCGTAGCCGAGCACCTCGGCGGGCAGCGGCGGCCGAGGGCCGACCAGGCTCATGTCGCCCATCAGCACGTTCCACAGCTGCGGCAGCTCGTCGAGGGAATGCTTGCGCAGAACCTTGCCGACGCGGGTCACCCGGGGGTCGGCCTTCATTTTGAAGAGCAACCCAGAACCTTCGTTGCGTTCGCGGAGCTGCGCCAGGGCATCTTCCGCGTTGTTGTCCATGGAGCGGAATTTGAGCATTCGGAACGTGTTGCCGTCCCGACCGACGCGTTCCTGGCCGAACAGGACCGGCCCGGGGCTGGTGGACGTGATCATCAGGGCGATGACTGCGAGCAGCGGAGACAGCAGCACCAGCGACACCGAGCAGGCGGCGATGTCGAGGGCGCGTTTGAGTACGTGCTTGCCGCCTTCGAACTGCGGAATCTCGACGTGGATCAGCGGGAGGCCTTCGACCGGCCGAAAGTGGATGCGGGGACCGGCGACATCCGTCAAGCGGCTGGAGAGCACAAGCTCGGCGGGAGTGCCCTCAAGTTCCCAGGCCAGTGAGCGGATGAAGGTGCTGCCGCCACGGGGGTGGCCGGCCACGATCACCGTGTCGACACCCATGTTCGCCGCCGCGCTGGCAGCATGGGCCAAGTCTGCGACGACGGGCACGCTGCGCTCGCCGGTGCCGACCCTGGCGTGGGAGTCATCGTCGATGGCCACGCCCACCACCCGGTAGGCAGCGCCGGACTTCTCCTCGATCTGATCCATGACGTATTCCACGTCGTCGCGGCGACCCACGACGATGGCCCGGGCCAGGTAGTGCCCGAATTGGCGCTGGTGCAGCAGCCATTTGCGCCACAGCCACCGTTCCAGGCTGAGTGCCACTGCTCCCAGCGGGAACGCGATCAGAAAGTAGGCCCGGGAACTCTCGACCTGCAACAGCAGGAACAACAGGGCAAGAATGCCGCAGGACAGCGCGCTGGCATTGATGACACGCTTGTATTCGGTGGAGCCGACACCCACGACGCGCGCCGACCGGGTGTGAAAGGTGGCCAGGGCGGTGATCCAGGTCGCGGCCACGACGAGGGGAATCAGCCAATGCGTTGACGGGAGGCTGGTCCCGCGGAAGGTTGTCGCCACCGCGTTGGCCACCAGGAGCGCGACGCCCACCGACGTCACGACCACGCTGGCATCTGTGAGGCGCAGTTTCAGGCGGTACCGGGCGGCCCAGAGTCGACCGGCGGTCGGAGTGTCGGTGGCTCGGGCGGGGGATTCGATGGTGTCGGGAGCGATGAGTCGCAGTCGAGGCCGCTGCCCCAACGGCACGGGGCCCGCAGCTAAGGCGCCCCTCGGTCCGGGTGGGGTCACGGCGGGACGCAACTGTTCGGCGTCGCTCACC
>JBBQYN010000123.1:0-7249 GCA_038208655.1 Actinomycetales bacterium | reverse complement strand
GTGGCGGTGAGAAAAGCCACGTCGATGCGGATGTGTTCGAGGGATTCCCGGGCCCACTGCCCCGACTGGGAGTCGTCGGCGGGGTCGACGGTGCCGCCGAGGCTGTAGACCTCGAGGTCACCCTGCCTGCTGGCCACCAGGGCCACCGGAATCGAGGTGGTCACCACCTGCAGCGCGGCCGTGTCGGGCACGAGCGTGGCGAGGGCTTCGGGGATGCTGCCGGCGTCGAGAAAGATCACGCCGCGTTCGGGAAGCAGCCCCGCGGCGAGCGTGGCGATCGGGTGTGCGGCCGGCTCGGGCACGGTGATGCGGGTGTGGTCGGTGACCGGATCAGCGACCCGCAGTGCACCGCCGTGGGCGCGGCGCAGCTGACCGTCGTCTTCGAGGGCGCGCAGGTCCCGGCGAATGGTCTCCTCGACCACGCCGAGGCTGCTGGAGAGCTCCCCCACGTCGACCCGGCCGGCCGCCTCGAGCCGGGCGAGAATGCGCTCGCGGCGGCTCTGCACGGCACCGGCGAGGCCGGCAGCGGATGCCTCGGGTGGTTTACTCATGACGGCTCCCGTCTCGGGGTGGGTGATGCGTGAAGAATACGGGATGGTGGCTCGGCACTGCCTGGCTGTGCGCTGGGCATCGAGCCCGACGGCGCGGTGTGAGCAGCACCGCCGGAGCGGAACGCCTACTTGATGGCGCCCATGGCCAGGCCGGTTACGAGGCGCTTCTGGGCCAGCCAGCCGGCCAGCACCACCGGCAGCACCGCGAGGGTGGACGCGGCGGAGAGCACGGCGAGAAACTGTCCGCGGCCGTCGACGAAGCTGCCGAGGAACGGCGGCGTGGTGCGGGCCATGGTGGAGGTGAGCAGGCTGGCCAGGAAGTACTCGTTCCAGGCGAAGATGAAGCAGATCAGGGCCGCGGCGGCGATGCCGGGGGCCACGATGGGCAGCACCACGCGCACCAGCTCGGTGAAGAAGTTGGCGCCGTCGATCTGCGCGGCCTCCACGATTTCGAGCGGCACCTCGCTGAAGAAGGAACGCATCATCCACACCGCGAGCGGCAGGTTCATGCCCACGTAGAGAATGCTCAGCGCCGAGATGTTGTCGAGCAGTCCGAAGTTCTGCAGCAGCAGGTAGATCGGGATGATCGCGGCGGCGATGGGCATGAAACGGGTGGAGATGAAGAAGAACAGGGCGTCGGTGCTCTTGATGATCGGGCGGATCGACAGTCCGTAGGCGGCCGGGATGGCCAGCAGCAGCACGATCACGGTGCTCATCACGCTCGCGGTGAGCGAGTTGAGCAGGTAGACGCCGAAGCCGCGGTCAAGCACCTCGGCGAAGCGGTCGAACGAGAGCGCGGTGAAGATGGTGGGGGTGCTCGTGGCTGCGGCGGCTTCGGTCTTGAAGGCGGTGAAGACCATCCACGCGACGGGAAAGAAGAAGCCGAGCGTGACGACCCAGGTGAACACGGTGAGGGCGGCGCTGCTGGCGCGGTGTCGCATCCGCTTGCTGCGACGACGGGCGGGCATGGCGCGGGCACGCGTGTTGGGGCTGACGGCGGTGGCGGTACTCATGATTTGGCCCCTTCGCTGGAGAAGATCTTGAAGAGCAGGCGCAGAGCGACGCTCGCCACGATGATGGTGAGAAGAACGGTGATCACGCCGTACGCGGCGGCCTCACCGATTTCCAGGCCCACGAAGGCCCGTTCGTAGAGCAGGTAGGACAGGGTCTTGGTGCCGCCGGTGCCGCGGGTCATGATGGCGATGGGGTCGAAGACCTGCAGCAGCATGATGCCGCCCAGCAGCACGGCCAGTTCGATGTACTGGCGCAGGTGCGGCAGGGTCATGTGCAGAAAGCTGCGGATGGGGCCGGCGCCGTCAACGGATGCCGCCTCGAGGGTTTCCTTGCTCTGGCTCTGCAGTCCGGCCAGCAGGATCAGCATCATGAACGGGGTGTACTGCCAGGTGAGCACCATGATCACGGTGAGCGCCGGGAAGTCGGTGTTCCACTGCACGGGGTCGACGCCGAGCGCCGAGAGGCCCCAGTTGACCATGCCCACGTTGGCGTCGAGCATGGACCATTTCCAGATCAGCGCGGCGGCGGCCGGCATCATGAGGAACGGGGTGATCACCAGGGTGCGGGCCAGGCCCTGGCCGAAGAACTTGCGGTTGAGCAGCAGGGCGATGCCGAGGCCGAAGAGCACCGAGAGCACGATCGATGAGCCGGTGATCACGACGGTGGCCGACAGCGATTGCATGAACGCGCCACCGGTGAAGACGGTGACGTAGTTGTCGAAGCCGGCGAAGCCGCGCGAGCCGGGCCGCATCAGGTTCCAGTTCTGGAACGAGTAGTAGATGGTGACCAGGAAGGGGATCTGGGTGACGAGGATCGCCACGACGATCGCGGGCCAGACCAGGGTGCGGGCCAGCCGCAGGGCCTTCTTCTGGCCGGCGCTCAGCTCGGGCTTGGGCCGGCGGCGGCCGAATTCGGAGCGGGGCTCTCTCGGGGGCTGTGCGGGTGCGCCCTGCTGGGCGGTCTCCCCGGCTGCCGTCACGTCTGTCGCGGTCATGTCTGCAATCTCTTTCTCGACACTGATGGAAGAGGTACGGGGGCTGGCCCGGATGTGTGTGAAAGGCGGTGTGTGTACGGCGGTGCGCGGGCGGTTCCAGCGGGAACGCTGGAACCGCCCGGGCACTGCGGGTTACTGCGGGTTACTTCTGGGCGTCGCCGACCGAGGTGGCGAGCTCCTGGCCCTTGTCGAGCACGTTCGCCACGGTGTCGCGACCGGCGAAGACGTCGGCGATGTCCTGCGAGACCTGGTTGCCCAGGTCCTGGAACTCCGGCACGGTGACGTACTGGATGCCGACCCACGGCTGCGGGTTCACACCGGGCTGGGTCGGGTTGACCGCGAGCATGATGTCCTTGGTGATCGGCGCGAATGCGGCGGCGGCCTCAAGGTACTGCGGGTTTTCGTAGGTCGAGGTGCGCGATCCCGGGGGCACGCGCTCCCAGCCGAGGGTGGTTCCCACGAGATCGATGTACTCGGTGCTGGTGGCCCAGCTCACGAACTTCCAGGCGGCGTCCTGCTTGGTGCTGGTGTTCGGGATGGCGAGGTTCCAGGCCCAGAGCCAGCCGGATTCATCCGTTTCCTTGACCGGAGCGTGCACGTAGCCGACCTTGCCGGCGACGGCGGAGGTGTCGGCCTCGAGCGGGCCGGCGGCGCTGGTGGCGTCGTACCACATGGCCGCGTTGCCCTGCGAGAACAGGTTGAGGCATTCGGTGAAGCCGGTGGAGACGGGGTCGGCTTCGCCGGCGTCCTTCACCAGGTCGGTGTAGAAGGTGACGGCCTCGGTGAATTCGGGGCTGTTGACGGTGGCGTTCCAGTCCTCGTCGAACCAGCTGCCGCCGAAGGTCTGCACCACGGTGGTCAGCGGGGCGAACAGTTCGCCCCAGCCGGGCTTGCCGCGCAGGCAGATGCCGGCCACGTCATCGGTCTTGAGCGTGCGGGCGAAGCCGGCAACTTCGTCCCAGGTGGGGTTGGTCGGCATGGTGAGGCCGGCGGCGGCGAACAGTTCCTGGTTGTACATGAGGAAGGAGGACTCGCCGTAGAAGGGCACCGCGTAGAGGCTCTCATCAACGGTGAGGGCTTCGCGCACGGGCGGCAGCAGGTCGTCGACGTTGTAGGCGGTGTCGGCTTCGGCGAGCGGCTTCAGGTCGACAAGCCAGTCGTTCTGGCCCCAGATCGGCACCTCGTAGCTTCCGACGGTCACGATGTCGTACTGGCCGCCCTGGGTGGCGACGTCTTTGGTGACGGCGTCGCGCAGGTCGTTCTCTTCCATCGAGATGAAGTTCACGGTGATGTCGGGGTTGGCCTCTTCGAAGGCCCCCTTGAGCTCTTCCATGTCTTTCATCTGCGGGTTGTTCACGGTGGCCAGAGTGAGGCTCACGGGACCGTCGTCGGTCGTGGCCGCGCCCCCGCCCGCTCCGCTGCATCCGGCCAACAGCACGCCTACCGAGGAGAACGCCACTGCGCCAAGCAGCACCCGCTTCTTCAGGGAATAAGACTTCATCATTGGGGCCTCTTCATCGTCTTCATCGTCGACTCGTCCTGGTGGACTGGTACGTAGAGAGTATTCACCCGAACCTGTGGACTTTGCAAGCTAATTTGTGGGTTTGAGATGATTTTGTTACCGAAAAGCGCCCGTTTGAGTAGTTTTGCCGCCAGATTGGGTGTTTTCGAGGCGGATGAGCACCGGATGCTTGGTAGTCTCGGGGCACAGCGTCACGTGCCGAACCGGGTACGGGCGAGCCGATGGCGGCCCGCATGCGCTGGGACCGGAGAACGATGTATCCAGCAGAGCGGCAGGCGGCCATTGTTGCCCTGGCCCAGAGCGGCACCGGGGAGATCTCGGTCGCGGCGGCGAGCGCCGCTTTGCAGGTCACCAGTGAGACCATTCGTCGCGACCTGGCGGTGCTCGAGCGGCAGGGCACCCTGCGGCGTCAGCACGGCGGCGCGCGCCTCACCCAGAGCACCCCGTTCGAGATGGCGCTCGCGCAGCGACGCCTCGAAGACGCCCCCGAGAAGCAGCGCATCGCCCGGCGGGCCCTCGAGGAGTTGCCCACCGACGGGGTGGTGCTGCTGGACTCCGGGGCGCTCACCCTGGTGCTCGCGGCGATGTTCCCCGAGGACCGCCGCCTGATGGTGGTGACCAACAACCTGCCTGCGGTGCGGCTGTTGTCGCCCAAGCCGCTGCTGACCGTGCTGGCACTGCCGGGCCGGGTGCGCAGCCTCACCCAGGGCGCCGTGGACGAGTGGACCCGGGATCGCATCAGCCAGCTGCACGTGGACGTGGCGTTCGTCGGCGGCAACGGGCTTACCGCCGAGTCGGGCCTGAGCACGACGATCCCCGACGAGGCCGAGGTGAAAAGGGCCATGCTGCTGAGCGGGCGCCGCCGGGTTCTGGCCATCACGTCGAAGAAGATCGGGCACAACTCGTTCTGCCACGTGGCCGCGGCGGACGAGTTCGACCTGATCATCACCGACGACGGCATCGACCCGCGCCAGGCCCGCCGGCTCAGCGCCGCGGGCCCGGAGCTGGTGATCGTCTGACGCACCCGTCGATTGTCAGTCGATGAGCGTCACGATAAGGGTCGCGGCCGAACGGGTCGCCGCGACGAGCTCGGCGTTGCGCTGGTCGGTGCCGAGGGCCCAGGCGCGGGCATCCGTGGGGCTCTTGCCGAAGTCTTCATGACGACGGATGAGGCGCTGCTGTCGCACGCTCTCGGCGGGTTCCAGAAACCACACCTCGTCGAGCTGAGCGCGCACGTGCTGCCAGCCGCCGGTGTCGGTGAGCAGGTAGTTGCCCTCGGTGATGATCAGCGGGGTGTGCGCGCGAATCGGCAGGGCGCTACCGATGGAGGCGTCGAGGGCCCGATCGAAGGTGGGCGCGTAGACCGTGGATTCGGGCTCGGCGTCGCTGACGTCGGCCGGCTGAACGCGCAGCCGCTGTAGCAGCGCGGTATACCCGGCCACGTCGAAGGTGTCGGGGGCGCCCTTGCGGTCGCGGCGATTCAGGTCGTGCAGCACGGCATTGGCCAGGTGGAAGCCGTCCATGGGCACGAAGGCGGCGACGGGGCCGAGCGCATCGGCGAGGGCAGCCGCGAGGGTGGACTTGCCCGAGCCCGGGGCGCCGGTAATGCCGAGCAGGCGGCGCGGCCCGGTGGCGGCGAGACCGCGCGCCCGGGTCAGCAGGTCGTCGAAGGTGAGCGCGGTAAGCATGCCTCATTGTGCCGTCTGGCGGCACGCGGAACGAAATCTGCACGCTGTGGGCAGAGCCGGTGCTGAATCTGCACATGTATGACGGAACCGGCCTACGGTGTCCGCATGCGGAGCCGGGGTCGTGTCAGCACAGCGGGCGCGGCGCGGCGCGTACTTGCGGGACTGCTCGCAGTTTTGGCCGCGGCCGGTGCGGGCACTCTGGCCGGGTGCACGCCCACGCCCACGATCGTGGCCGGGGAACGCATCGCGGTCTGGGGCAGCCCCTCCCCGGCGCCTCCGCGCCCGTCGAGCCCGCCGGTCTTTGCGAGCGACGCCCTGGCGCTGGCGGCCGCGTCGCGAGCGTTCACGGCGTACCAGGCAGCGTCCGACGCGGTGACCGCGGCGGGCGGGCGTGGCCCCGAGCGGGTGCAGCCCCTGGTCAGTGTGCAGTACTGGCCCACGGAACTGGCGGCGTTGCGCTCTTTTGAACGCAACGGGGAAACACTCACGGGCAGCACCACGTTCGACTCGGCGAGGCTCGTGCGCTACTCCGACACCGTGGCGGGAGCCGAAGTGCGCCTGGTCGTCTGCACGGACCTGTCCCTGACCCGGCTGATCGACGCCGCGGGCGAGGACGTCACCCCACCGCTGCGCCCCGGCCGCCTGGCCGTGCAACTCGATTTCATCTCCAGTGAAACGGATGCGCGCACGCTGCTCCTCGACGGCGAACGGCCGCGGAACGGCACGGACGAATGCTGACCCCCGACACTCCCGGTGCAGAGGCCCCGGGTGCGGAAAGCCCCGGTGCAGAAGGTCCCCGTGCGGGGCCGCCGACTCCGGTGCCCCAGCCGATTCCGGCGCCCGAGCGGGTGCAGCCGGCCGACCGGGCCGCGTGGCGGGCGTGGCTGATCGAGCATCATGCGGTCGCGGCATCCGTCTGGCTGGTCACCTTTAAGAAAGCCGCCGGCCAGCCGATTCTGAGTTACGACGACGCGGTCAGTGAAGCCCTCGCCGTGGGCTGGGTCGACAGCAAGGGCGCCAAGCTCGACGAGCAGCGCACCATGCTGTATTTCGCGCGGCGCAAGCGCGGCAGCGCCTGGAGCGGACCCAACAAGGTGCGGGTGGAACGGATGCGCGCGGCCGGCCTGATGCTGCCCGCCGGAGAGGCGGTCATCGCCCGGGCCGTCGCGGACGGCTCGTGGACGCTGCTCGACGAGGTGGAACGCCTGATCGTGCCGCCGGACCTGGCGCAGGCCTTCGACGGGTTCGCCGGTTCACGGGCGCACTGGGACGCGTTCCCGCGGTCGGCGCGGCGCGGCATTCTGGAGTGGATCGTGCAGGCGAAAACCCCGGCGACCCGGGCCCGGCGCGTGCTCGAGACGGCGACTCGCGCCGCAGCCGGGGAGCGCGCTAATCAGTGGACCGGACCCCGCGCCGCCCCTGACTCGCCCGTCAACCCCGGTGGTCGAGGCGCGAGGAACGAGCGGTCGAGCCCCGGTGG
>JBBQYN010000122.1:0-7285 GCA_038208655.1 Actinomycetales bacterium | reverse complement strand
ATCGAAAGTCCCTAACGAAGGAGTTAGACATGACCATTCAGGCCACCGAATTCACCACCGCCGACACCTCCGGCACCCCTCCCACCACCATGAGGGCCGCCGTCGTCACCGTGTTCGGCGAGAACCTCACCATCTCCGATGTCGACGTGCCGCAGCCCGGCAGCGGCCAGATCCTGGTGAAGCTGATCAGCAGCGGCGTATGCCACACCGACCTGCACGCCGCCGAGGGCGACTGGCCCGTCAAGCCGACCCTGCCGCTCGTGCCCGGGCACGAAGGCGTCGGCACCGTCGTCGCCCTCGGTGACGGCGTCAGCAACCACGCCCTCGGCGACATCGTGGGCAACGCCTGGCTCTGGAGCGCCTGCGGCAGCTGCCAGTACTGCCGCACCGGCTGGGAGACGCTGTGCGAGCAGCAAAAGAACGGCGGCTACAGCATCGACGGCTCGTTCGGCCAGTACATGCTCGTGGACGCCCGCTTCGCCGTGAAGATTCCCGAGGGAAGCGACCTGATCGAGATCGCCCCGGTGCTGTGCGCCGGCGTCACTGTGTACAAGGGCCTGAAAATGACCGAGGCCCGCCCCGGTCAGTGGGTCGTCATCTCCGGCATCGGAGGCCTCGGCCACGTCGCGGTGCAGTACGCCAAGGCCATGGGCCTTCGCGTTGTCGCCGTGGACATCGCCGACGACAAACTCGCCCTCGCCACCAAGCACGGTGCCGAGATCGTGGTGAACGCGCTCCATGAGAACCCGATCGAAGTCATCCAGGCCAAGACCGGCGGCGTGCACGGCGTTCTGGTCACCGCGGTACACCCGGCCGCTTTCGGCCAGGCGATCGGCATGACCCGACGCGGCGGCACCATCGTCTTCAACGGCCTGCCGGCCGGCGACTTCCCCGCCCCCATCTTCGACATCGTGCTCAAGGGGCTCACCATCCGCGGCTCCATCGTGGGAACCCGACAGGACATGGAGGAGGCCCTGGCCTTCTACGCCCGCGGCGAGATCCACCCCACCATCAGCACCCGCAGCCTGGGCGAGATCAACGACATCTTCGACGAGATGAAGCACGGCGCGATCGACGGTCGCGTCGTCATCGAGTACTGACCTCAGCGGCCTGAGCAGGCATCACAGCTAACTCGCAGCGCGCTCACCGATTTCCCCGACCGGGCTGTGGATAACTGCCCGGCGGGGATCGATCGGTGCCAGTGTCTGAGCATGGTTCTTCTTCTGGATCCGCGTCTCCCACTCATCTGGCGCACCCCCGACACCATCCAACTCGGCGTTGACCGCCCGAGGGTGGTGGCGGGGGTGTCGGCGCCCCTGGAACGGTGTCTGTTCGCGCTGAGATCCGGGGTGCCCCGCGACACGTTGAACGTCCTCGGCCGGGACGCCGGAGCATCCGTGCCGGAAATCGACCGACTGCTGCGTGAGCTGGGCCCGGCGGTGCTGGTCACCGGCCGGCCGCAGGAAGTCTCGTCTCGCTCGCCGGTGTGCGTTGACGGGACGGGACCCACCGCGGTCCGATTGTGCTCGCTGCTCGGGGAGCTCGAGGTGTCGGTGCTGCCGCCCGGCTTACCCGACGAGGGAGCCCGGGCGGCCGAGGCCCGCTACCGCCGCGCCGGCCTGGCCGTGATCCTTGGGCATTATGTTCTGGAACCGGCGCGCCACGCCCGGTGGCTGCGGCGGGACATCGCGCACCTGCCGGTGATCTTCAGCGACACCGAGGTGCGTCTGGGCCCGCTGGTGGAGCCGGGGTCAGGGCCCTGCCTGCTCTGCCTGGAGCACGACCATGTCGATGCGGATGCCGCGTGGCCCGGCCTGGCGACACAGCTGCTGGGGCGCACCGCCCCGACCGAAACAACCCGGCTGAGCATCGTCGTCGCGGCGCGTGTGAGCGAGATGGTGCAGGACCGCCTCGATGGCCGACCGGTGGAGTTCGCGACCACGTCACTGGTGATTGACGCGGTCACCGGTACGCTTACACGCCGCGAGCACCGGCCGCACGCCCGGTGCGGATGCCGAGCTCTGCCAGAAAACGGGACCGTTCCCGCGGAGCCCGCGCCTGCGGACCCGTTGCCGCCCAGCTCAGAGACAGCCGCAGCCGCGCCCGGGTGATACCCACGTACAACAACCGGCGTTCCTCATCGACCAGGTCGAAGGTCGTGGCGTAGCTGATCGGCAGCAGTCCCTCGCTGAGCCCCACCACGAACACGGCGTCCCATTCCAAGCCTTTCGCCGAGTGCATCGTGGACAGGGTCACCGCCGACACGGTGGGTTCGTGCTGACCGGCCTGGCGTTCCATCAGCTCGTCGGTGAACTGCCGAAAGGTGGTGTCGGCCGCGGCCTGGTCCACCAAGCCCATCAGGGCGTTGAGCGATTCCCAACGGTTGCGCACCGCGCCCGGCGCCTCCGGGGCGGTCTGGCTCCAGCCAAGCGAGCGCAGCACATCGCTGACCGATTTGAACAGCGGTTCCCCCACGATCGACACCGACGCGGCGCGCAGGCTCATGACGGCCTGCTTCACCTCGGGCAGGTCGAAGAACCGTTTCGAACCGCGAATCTGAAAGCTGATGCCCAGGTCGCCGAACGCCGTCTCCAGCACCTGCGCCTGCACGTTGATGCGAAACAGCACCGCGATGTCCTCGGGCCGGGTGCCCGACTCGATCAGGTCGAACACGCCCTGCGCCACACCGCGGGCTTCGGCGAGGTCGCTGGCGTAATCGCGCACGCTGGGCTCCACCCCCGATTCGCTCGCCGCGGCGTGCAGCGTCAACGCCCCGGCCCGCCCCCGCATGAGCTGGTTCGCGGTCGCCACGATCGCGCCCGTGGAGCGGTAATTTTGTTCCAGCCGCACCACGGTGGCGTCTTCGTACCGGCCGGGGAACTCCATCAGGTAGTCGCTGCGGGCCCCCGCGAAGGAGTAGATCGTCTGACTGGCATCACCGACCACGCAGAGGTCGCGTCGCTCCCCCAACCACAGCAGCAGCAGCTGGTACTGCAGCGGCGAGACGTCCTGAAACTCATCCACCACAAAGAAGCGGTACTGCTCTCGCACCTGCAACGCCACGGAGGGTTCCGCTTCGATCATGCCGGCCATCGCCAGGAGCACATCTTCGAAGTCGATCTGTTTGCGTTCGTCCTTGATGCGTTCGTAGCGGGCCTGCATCGCCATGACCTGATCCAGGTCGAGCCGGCCCGGCAGGCTGCGCGCCGCGATGCCCGCCGCGTAGGCGTCCAGACTCAGACCGCTGGTTTTGCGCCATTCGATTTCGGCCGACAGGTCACGCAGGGTGGCCGTGTCGATCTTCAGCTGCAGGGTCTCGGCGGCGTGGCCCAGCAGCCGGGCCTTGCTGTCGAGAATGCGCGGTGCCTGCCCGCCGACGACGTGCGGCCAGAAGTAGTTCAGCTGGGACAGCGCCGCGGCGTGGAAGGTGCGTGCGGCGACGCCGCCGGCGCCGAGCTGGCGCAGTCGGCCGCGCAGCTCCGCGGCGGAGCGTGACGTGAAGGTGAGCGCCATCACCCGATTCGGCGCGTACGCCCCGGTCATCACGCCGTACGCGATGCGGTGCGTGATGGCGCGGGTCTTGCCGGTCCCGGCGCCCGCGAGCATACACACCGGCCCGATCAGCGCTTCCGCAGCCACGCGCTGCTGCTCATCGAGGCCGGCCAGCAGGGCGTCCGGGGTCAGCGGGTTCCCCAACGGGTTCACACCGTCGCCGCGGCATCCGTCGACACGGAGGCCAGGTCGCCCTCAGCGGTGGGGTCGCCGTCGAGCCAGCGGGCGATCAACGCGTGCGCGATGGACGACGCCCCCGGCAGGATCAGCCAACTGGCCTCGGCCTCGCGCAGCTCAGCCCGGCTGAACCAGCGCAGGTCGAGGATCTCGTCGCCGTCGGGCAGCAGCCCGCTCGGCGACTGATCTGCGGCCAGACGCGCCGTGAACCCCACCATGACGGATGCCGGGAACGGCCACGGCTGCGAGCCGACGTACTGCGCGTCGGTCACCCGCAGGCCGGATTCCTCGAAGCTTTCGCGGATCACGGCCGCCTCGAAGGACTCCCCCGGTTCCACGAAGCCGGCCAGCAGGGAGTACCGGTTGTTCTCCCAGAGCGCGTTGGAGCCCAGCAGCAGGCGGTCGGCGGCGTCGGTGATGAGCATGATCACGGCCGGGTCGGTGCGCGGAAACACCGACGCGCCACAGGCCGGGCAGCGGCGCACCCAGCCGGCGGATTCGACCAGGGTCGCCGTGCCGCAGCGCGGGCAGAACCCGTGGGAGTGGTGCCAGTTCAGCACGCCGAGCGTCTCGGCGAACAGGCCGGTGTCACGGCCGGACAACGCAGTGGCGCTGTCCCGCAGCCCGATCCAATGTTCCTCCGCCGGGTGCAGAGCCCGGGCTTGGGCGTCGGTCAGTTCCACCGCGAGCAGCGCGGTGCCCACGGGTTCGAGGGACTCGGCGTCGAGCGAACGGCCCAGGTACAGGGCCAGGGCGGGCTCGGGCAGCCGGTTCGGGGCGACCAGGTCCAGGCGCGCGGGCAGCGCACCGGCGGCGGGGGCGTGCAGGGCCCGACCGTGCCAGAGTGCGATGACGCGGGTGCCCGGCTGGGCCCAGAGTTCGCCGATCAGGTCTGGCGCGTCCCGACGGGTGTGATCGCGGTCCACCGCGGAGCGCGACAGGGGCAGCCGCGTCGTGAACTGGTCCGACATGGTGCTTCTTCCGATTGGCCAAAACGATGGGGTCTCGGCGTACATGATGCGGCCGGGTGGCCCCGAAAACTCCGGCGGGGCGTGGCGAACGACGCAACCGCCGGCAAATCGACCTAACCTAGGAACATGGCCAGATCTCATCTCACTCTAGCCGCGTTGGCCACCTCTGCTCTCTCGGGGCTCGACGTCGCCCAGACCCGCAAGCACAGTCACGGCACCCACGGCATGTTCGATTCCGCGCTGCTCATCGACCGAGACGGCCGGGAGCTGATCGTGCGGGTGCCGCTGACCCAGTCGGCCGAGACGGAACAGTCCGCCGATCTGGTGGCCCTGCGCGCGCTCACCATCGGAAACCGCAGTCGGCTGCCCTTTGACGTACCGGAGTTCCTCGGTCAAACGCCGGCCTCGGGCACCCGCGCGATCGTCTACGAGATGCTGCCCGGTGATTCCTTCGACGCGGACGCGCTGACCGCCCACGCCGGCGTCGCCGGATCGATCGGGCGAGCCATCGCCGCGGTGCACGCCCTGCCGACCGCGTTCATTCAGGCTGCCGGGCTGCCGCAGCAGACCGCCGCGGAATGCCGCGCCGGCGTGATCGACCTGGTCGACCGGGCCGCCGCCACCGGGTCGCTGCCGGCCGCGCTGCTGCGCCGCTGGGAGCAGGCCACCGACGATGACGCTCTCTGGCAGTTCGCGTCTTGCGTCGTGCACGGGTCGTTGTCGGCAGATTCAATTCTCATCACCGATGACGCCGTCTCTGGGGTGCTCGGCTGGTCCGGGCTGAGCGTGGACGATCCGGCCCGTGACCTGCACTGGCTACTCGCCGCCCGCGGCCAGTATGCCGAGACGGCCATCGACACGTACACCGCGGCCCGACAGGGCAGCGATTCCCGCATCACCCAACGGGCGATGCTGTATGCGGAGCTGGAACTGGCCCGGTGGCTGCTGCACGGCGTCGACAGCCACGACCAGTCCGTGATCGATGACGCGGTCGGCATGCTCGACAGTCTCGTCGACACGGTGCACAGCCGGTCATCGCAGCCACTCTCACCCGAGACGGGCCCGATCATGACCGTCAGCGACGTGGAGAGCATGCTCGACACGATGCCCCGCGCCGCCCGTGGGTCGGCGGCACGGTCCGCACAGCAGACCGACAGCTACTCCCCGTCGGAGTACGAGACCGGCGAGTTCGGCACGGCCGAGTTCGCCGTCTCCGACGTGGACACGGCAGCGGATGCAACCGGTCAGGACTCCGAAACGTCGGCCGACGCCGCCGGGAAGGCCGCCGTCACCGACGACCAGGCAGCACGCAGGTCAGCTTCCGAATAGAGCCGGTCTGGGCTGACGATGGTGTCGTCGGCCACAAAGTAGAACACCGCATCGACGATCTCCGGGTCGATGCCCTTCCAGCTGGCATACGCCAGCCGGTACAGGGCCAGCTGCGTCTGCTTGAGTTCGAGGTCGGCCGCGTTCTTCGGTGCCCGGCCGGTTTTCCAGTCCACCACCTGAAACCCGGTGGCGGTCTGGTACACGGCGTCGAGTTTGCAAATGAAGACCTGCCCGGCCAGCACATGGTGAATCTCGATCTCGGTGTCGACCGGGCGAGCGTTCCCCCACGGTGACCGCTCAAAGGTGCGTTGCAGCCGTGCCAGTTGCTCCGTCTCGGAGTCTTGAGCGTCCGAAACCTCGAAACTGTCGTCGTCCAACCGATCGGTGATGTCCCGGCCGGAGTCGCCGAAAAGTCCGGCGTCCAGCTCCGGTCCCGAGAAGAACGCGGCCCCCGACGCGCCGGCACCGGAGCGGTGTTCCACCCAGGAATGGAACAGGGTGCCCAGCCGGGTGGCCCGGTACGGGCGTTCCGGCATCGGACGCAGCAGCCCCCGGGTGACGGCGGTGGGGTCGTCGACGTAGTCCTTGAACCGTGAAGCGGGAATGCGCACGGGCAGCGCGGCCGCGCCGGTCCCGGCCAGGCGTTGGGCCCGTTCGGCCAACAGCAACGTCACCTCGTGCGCCCACTCGCCCTCGGGTTCCGGCGTCGGCTCCTGCGCCGGCATCGAATCAGCGCCGGTCGACGCATCCACGGTCGCAGCGGCCCGGGCGGTGGCCGCGTCGGTCACCAGTCGGGCTGCCTCCTCGACCACGCCGCGACGGGTGCCGAGCGGGTCGAAGGGCCAGGTTTCGTGGCCGTCCTCGGTCGATTCGGGTTTCTCGGGGTGCTCGCTGCCCTCCGGCAGCGTGGCGATCAGCCCGGCGTCCGCGAGTTCAACGAGGTACCGGCTCGGCGTGCGCACGGTGCTGCCGGCGGCCCAGTAGGACCCCGAGAGCAGCAGCTCGTGCTGGGCGCGCGTGGTGGCCACGTAGATCAGCCGGCGCTCCTCGGCCTCGTGGCGATCGGCGAGATCGGCCTTGAACCTCTGAAATTCGGTGTCGAAGTCGAGCTGGGAGTCGTGCTGACCCCAGCGCAGTTCGGGAAGTTCCGCACGGTCACCGCGGAACGGGTAGGGCAGTTCGCCGAACCGCAGCCATCCGCTGGTCTCCCGGGCGGCGGCGGGCAGGCTCTTGTCGGTGAGGTTGGGAAGGGCGAC